>JAOZNO010000423.1 GCA_029933755.1 Bacteroidales bacterium
TCAGCAGATATATATGGAACATATCTTGCGTTGGTTTATTTAACACCATTTTTTGGAGGATTAATAGCTGATAGAGTATTAGGCTATCGTCGTTCTATATTTATTGGTGGTGTATTAATGGCTGCGGGCTATATGGGGTTGGCAATACCTAATTCAATGCCTGCCTTTTTTGGTTCATTATTACTTATCATTTTAGGAAACGGACTTTTTAAGCCAAATATTTCAGTACTACTTGGAAAACTATACGAAGACAAAGAATACATCCACTTAAAGGATTCCGGTTTTAATATTTTTTACATGGGTATAAACATAGGTGCATTTATTTGCAACTTTGTTGCTGCTTATTTAAGACTTGAGTATGGTTGGGGATGGGCATTTGCTGCAGCAGGTGTAGGTATGCTTATTGGGGTTATTTGGTTGTATTTTGGTCAAAAAAGTGCAAGCCGTATTGTAGAAGTTGATAAAATATCTCCTGCACAAGAAGGTGATATGTCATTAAGTCAAATATTTTTAAAATTGTTTGTTCCTGCTCTTGTAGCTGGTGGTATTGGATGGATTATTCCTGGAAACGTTTTTGGTTCAGACTCTACAGATGCATTCCTATTCTTTAGTATTCCTGTTGTACTTTTCTATATAAATTTAGTAAGATCTGCTCCGAAGCATGAAAAAGAGCCAATTAAAGCACTTTTATCAGTAATGGGTGTCGTGGTTGTATTCTGGGCGATATTCCATCAAAATGGTTCAGCCTTAACATTTTGGGCAAAAAATAATACTTCGCGTGAATTAAAACAAACTACTGAACAAATATTCTCAGTTATGAAATTAACTGAGGAAGTTTCAACAGTTCCACGTCCGGTAACCAAAAGTGGATTACATGGTGAAGAGGGCGAAACCGTTATGGGACCTAGTTATTATTTTGATAACTACAGAGGTGAACTTCCTACAGGTTTACAGAACCGACCGGATGATATTAAAGAAGATTACTGGGATGCAGAAATTAAAGACAAAGTAGAAACAGGTCAGTATGGTATATTTCAACTTTGGCCTACCGAGTTGCAGGCTTCGATAAACCCATTTTTCATCATTATACTTACTCCTTTAGTAGTTGGCTTTTTTGGATTTTTAGCCAGAAGAGGAAAAGAGCCATCAACACCAGCAAAAATAGGATATGGTTTAGTTATTACTTCAGTCTCAATGCTTGTTATGGTAGGTGCTGCACTAGTTTCTGATAGTGGTATGACTAAAACATCTGTTGGTTGGCTATTTGGTATATATGGTGTAATAACGGTTGGTGAGCTATTCTTAAGCCCAATGGGCTTATCCTTGGTTTCTAAATTAAGTCCGAAGCGAATTGCCGCATTAATGATGGGTGGATGGTTCTTATCAACAGCTATTGGCAATAAACTATCAGGAGTATTATCTGGAATGTGGGATACTTTTGAGAAAAAAGAATATTTTTTCTTAACAAATGTTGGATTAACTTTTGTTGCTGCAATTGGAATATTTATTTTATTACCATGGCTAAGAAGAGTTGTTAAAGAATATTCTGAATAATATTTAGACTTCGTGGTAATTTGTAATGAAGACAATTTAATGATCTATTATTGCAACTAATCAATATCAAGAAACTTTATACAAAAAAGCTGAAGTGTATAGGCACTTCAGCTTTTTTATGTAAATATGTCTATTCAATTCAAATTAGTTTATCAGATTCTAACAAAAAAGACTATCTTTATTGTTTACAATTGGTTTCTATTATCTATGAATTTCAGATTATTACTAATATCAGCGATTATTTTATTAACGAATTTCACCTGTGTGTTTGCTCAAAACCCATTGGTTGACTCCTTGACAAATCAATTATCGATAGCAAAACATGATACTACTAAAATAAGCTTGTATAATCAACTTTCGGCTTTTTATACCAGAACAAAGCCTGATTTAGCTTTTGACTATGTACAAAAAGCATTTGAACTTTCAGAGGTATTAGCAAATTCAGAAGAGGAGGATATTATTCTTTTTGTTAAAAAAAGTAATTCTGATGGCTATACTAATCTTGGAAATTATTATAAAGCATTAAGTGATTATTATTCTGCTCTTGAAAATTACAAACGATCAATTAAAATACTTCAAGAAATAAATGATAAACGGGCACTAGCTGACAACTATACCTTTATAGGTATAATTAAATATCGTAGCGGAAATTATATTATTGCTGAAGATTATTATAATAAAGCACTTGAAATACATATAGAGCTTAAAAACGAAGTTGGGCAGGCAAAAGTATATATTAATTTGGGGAACTTTTATCTGAAACAGGGTGATTATCCTCTTTCCATCGAAAATTATCAAAAATCATTAGTCATAAGTGAAAAACTTAATGATTTAAGAAACGCATCAAGGTGCTATAATAATATTGGCTATATCTATACTGAGACTAAGCGTTTTGTTTGGGCTATTGACTATTTAACAAAATCGCTGAAAATAAAAGAACAAATTGGCGATAAACGTGGTGTAGCAACAGTTTACAACAATATAGGTAATGTTTATTTAGCTAAAAAAGAATATGTAAAAGCTCTTGATTACTATAACATATCCTTAGGGATACGAAGAGAAGTAAAAGCAAAAAGGCACGAAGCATATAGTTTAAGAAATATAGGTAGTGTATATATTGAACAAAAAAAGTATACAGAAGCTGAAGATTTTTTAAAAAACTCATTAAAAATTTACAAGGAAATTGGTGAAAGTGAGCAAATTGGAAAATTACTTACTCAATTGTCATCTTTAAATCTTGAACAGGGAAAATATAACCAGGCAATTAAATATGCAGATAGCTCTTTAGTTATAGCTTATGACTTAAAAGCGTTACCTATACAAAGAGATTGTTATGAACTATTGGCAAAATCATATGAAAAGAAAAACAATGTAAAGAAAGCTTATGATTTTTTGCAACAATATACCACGGTAAAAGATAGTATTTCGGAACAAGCTGCAAAAAAAATGATTGAAAGTGAAACCCGATACAAGTTAGGTAAAAAACAGAAAGAAATTGAAGCACAAAACTTAAAAATAGAAAGTCAGGAGGCACAAGCAAAAAATCAGCAAATGAAGATGTACTTTTCGCTTAGTGCACTTTTAGTAATGATTGTTTTAGCTTTTATATTTTACCGAAATTACAAACAAAAAATTAAAGCAAACGATCTTTTACGTGAACAAAAGAAAGAGATTGAAGAACAAAATAGGATTGTTCTGGAACAAAAAAAAGAAATCACTGATAGCATTATATATGCTGAGAATATTCAAAGGGCAATTATGCCATCAGAAGAATTTTTAAATGATTTGTTACCAGAGCACTTTTTAATGTTCCGCCCTAAAGATATTGTAAGTGGTGATTTCTATTGGATTAAAAAGATTAAAAACTTTATTGTAATAGCAATAGCTGATTGTACAGGGCATGGAGTTCCCGGTGCATTTATGAGTATGCTTGGTGCTATTTTCTTAAATGAAACGGTTACCAGCCGAAGCCTTGATGATGCCGGAATGATTTTGAATAGAATTAGAGAAAAAATAAAAAATTCATTACACCAATCCGGTAAAGAGGGCGAAGCTAAAGATGGTATGGATATGTCCTTTTTCATTATTGATTCAGAAACTCGCGAGGTTCAATTTTCAGGTGCATATAATCCTTTGTATATTATTCGTGATAATGATAAAGTTGGTGATATTGAAGCATTAAAAGAAAAAGGTTTTGGTGTTTATCAGCCTTCTGAATATAATGCTACGCTTATAGAGATAAAAGGAGACCGACAGCCAATTGCAATTTATAGTTACGAAAAAGATTTCACAAGCTATACATACCAGCTTTTAGAAGGTGATTGTCTTTATTCTTCAAGTGATGGTTATCCAGATCAATTTGGTGGAGAAAAGGGTAAAAAACTAAAAACCCGTAATTTTAAAAACCTACTGCTATCCTGTAAAGACAAACCCATGAAAGAACAGGAAGAATTTATGCAAAATAGTTTTGATAAATGGAAAGGTGATATTGAACAAATTGATGATGTAATTCTTATGGGTTTAAGAATTAGCTAAGCAAATCAAAAAAATACTGAGATAAATTTCCCCATAAACTTAAATGCGCCTTTTAGTAATCTTCTAAGTTTATTTATAAGCCAATTTGAAGATGCAGGTATAAAAATAGTGGCCGAAAGTATATCGGTATAAGTTATTTTCTTCATAACCTGATTAATTCATGAATTTATAAGTTTCACTTTTAATAGTTTGTAATTTAGTAGATAATATGAGAAGTATTAAAAACTAATAAATTTACCAAAGGTGCATTTTTTCTTTGCCGGACTTTTCGTTGCGAACCTTTCGTAGTATAAGCATACAACTTCAAGATTCGACG
>JAOZNO010000424.1:0-3754 GCA_029933755.1 Bacteroidales bacterium
AATGGCCGTATATTCAAAACATAATTGTATCAAAAACCTTAATAGAATCAACACTATAGAGTTTTCGTTCAAAGACTAATTGTTTGTCCATAAAGTGTGCTTTTCCCGGAAACTTACCAAGTCTGAAAGACTTTGCAAGTTGAGTACTAACTTAGTAAGTTTTTTGAACTTGCGAAGTTTTTCTAAAGTGCCGACTTTATGGACATGTTATAATTAATATATCTATAATTGCATTCTAAAAAATTAGGATAGTCCGTTTACTTTAAAGCAATCAACATAGGCTTTGTCATCAACGGTTATGTGATGCAGAACCCAGTTATTAAGGAATACGATAAGTTTATAAACGGCATTATAATCACCATCATTAAACTGGTTTTGATGTGTTTTAATTGTATTTAGAAATTTTTCGTGTGCTAATTTGTGATCCTCTTGTTTCGGACAATTAAAGTCTTCCAAATACTTTTCTTCAAATCCAAAATGATAATCTGTATAATCCAGTAGTTTCGAAATGTTTTCATTAATATCATCTTTAGGTACTTCATTTTTAAATGAAGTATAAAGAATGTTAATGAAATCAATCCATTTTTTATGTTGTTGATCAATAATATTTAGCTCAATAGAGAATGATTCATTCCAGGTAATCAGGTCACTTCTTTTTTCAAGATCACTTGGGATTTCAAGTTTGTTTTGTTTTATAAAATTATGAAGGAAATTAATTTGGGTGCTATAATCAAATTCTGTAGACATTAGTTGTTCTTCAAAAGCATTTCGTTCTTTTTCAAGTTCAATTACTTTTCCTAAATCTTTGATGAAAATCACCATTCTTTTTGTTGTTTTTATTGAAATTTCAGTCAATGCAAATTGAACAGGAATTTCAACACCCGTTTTAGTAATGATAAATGTATTTAAGATTGTGCTAATTAAATCATTTCTTCCTGTTTTAAAATATAATTTGATACGCTCTTCAAATTTCTGAGCTTCAATCTCCTTAGTAAGAATATACATATCCCTTCCCAAAACTTCCGACTTGCTGTATCCCCATAATTTTTCAGCAGCTTCATTAAAAAATTTAATTTTTCGTGCTTCATCAAATTGAATAAGAGGGTCAAGGTTTCCCTCAAATGATCGTTTAAATTGTAACTCCAGCGTATCTAGTTCTTCTGTTTTATCAGTAACAGTATTGGATAATTCATGTATTTTTTGTCTTTGTCTTTTATCACGGTCAATAAAATTGATTCGCATATTTTCAAGATCTTCCACCTCTTTTTTTAATTCTTGCTCACGTGATAATGAGTCCTCTTGTGAACTCATAATTTCTTCCATGTTCTGTCGCATTTTCTCTTCCTGCTCCTGCATTTCTTGTTCAGAAATTTTGGACTGCTCAAGTAATTCAGCTGTTTGGGTATTAATTTTTGCTGTAGATAGTGTTGAGGCTATACTTTCACCAATTCTTTCAACAAGTTCAATTTCAAAAGATTTAAATTCATTAAATGAGGCTAATTCAATAATTCCAAGAACTTGATCTTCAAGTTTTAAAGGGACAATTAATAAGCTCTTGGGGTTTGCATCACCAAGCCCTGATTCAATTTCAATATATTCGTCAGGTAAATCAGTCATATGTATGGTGTGTTTTTCAACAGCAACACCTCCAACCAGCCCTTCTCCCAGGTTAATTCTTTTATCTATAAATTTTTCACGAGTATATGCATAGGAAGCAATAAGTTCCAGATAGATATCTTTTTCATCAGTATCATTTAAAATAAAAATACCACCCTGATTTGCATTCAGGTATTTTATAAGGCTACTAATAATATCTTTTGAAAGTAAATTTATATTCTCAGTGTGTCTTCTCAGAATTTCTCCAAATTGTGCCAAACCCTCTGTTGTCCATCTTCTTTGTTGATCTTCAACCTTTCTTTTTTCTTCTTCTTCATTTGTTACTTGTAGATTTTTACGCATACTTAGTAATGAATTTCCTAAAACATCAACATCACTTAGTGGTTTAAATTCACTGGAAAAGTTCGCTTTACCCATTTCAAGTGCAAACTTTGATGTCTCTCTTAGTCCATCTAATAGTGAGTTTAGTGCTTTTGCCATCTTGCCAATCTCATCATTTGTTTGAACCGAAATGTGTTCAGGAAGTTCGCCTTGCGAAAGTCTTTTTGCCAGTACTTCCAATTTGCGGATTGGGTCAGATATTGTCCTGCTAATAGCTGCAACAATCAATAGGGTGACAAATATTACCAATAATGCGAACAGGCTGTTATATACTTTTATCTTTTTCGATTGATACCTCATTTCCACTGCTGAATCAGACATAAATTCAGCTAAAACCCGGTCAATTTCGTTTATTTTTTTTGTAATTTCATTTACATTTTGTCTGTAAAACTTGTAAATTTTATCTAATTGAGCTTTTCGTGTAGAGGCTGTTAATCCTATAAATTCAACTACAGTAATTTCTTCAATTAAATCCGTTTCCAATGAATCAGAATCGGAGATTATTTGTTCAAAATCGCGGAATAAATTACCTTTTTCAAGCTGATCTTTTTTTATCCTTTCAGTATTTTTAAAATATGGAATTAGAATATTATTTGTGATTGATTTTGTTTCGTCAAGATAGTTAATGATTTTAACCCTGGTCATATCACTTTTTCTCGGATAAAGTACATTAACTTGTTTATATAAATTAGTGTACAGAACATCTAATTCTGTTGTGTTTTTTATATGCGCATTTACTATTTCATCAATAGCTGCGGGGTTTTCAGTTTGAATAATTTCAAGTAAACGGCGCAAGTCATTAAGATTTGCTAATTTTAGCTTTTTAAGTGTAATTCGTGTTTGGTTTGTATTTTCTATGTTGATTTGGTTTTTATCAGTCTGATCTAAAGCCGCAAATTGCCAAAATATCAACCATAAAAAAAGTAGGATAATCAGAAAAAATCCTGAAAAGATCTTTATTTTTATATTTAGATTCTTGAAGAATTCCATTTTTATAAATTATAATAGTTTCAGTTTACTTAAAAGATGACAATAAAGAGGCTAAATTTACAATTAAAATAGATAAATGTAAAAAATAATTTAACAAATTACTTAAATACTTACTTATTTTAGAAATAAACAGATTCTCGATAACATGATTTTGCTATTGACAAACTACAAACAGTGTACCATCATAAAGAAAATTTTATACTTTACCGAGCAATAGTTAATTTTGTCCTCTAAAATAATAAAAATAAAGCTTTGTTAAAAATAGGAAATATAGAACTACCGGAACAACCATTGTTCCTGGCACCTATGGAGGACGTTACAGACCCGTCGTTTAGATACATATGTAAACAATATGGTGCAAACATGGTTTATACTGAATTTGTGGCTTCTGAGGCATTAATTCGGGATGTTAAAAAAACATTTAAAAAACTGGAACTTGAGGAGCAGGAGCGGCCTGTAGGGATACAACTTTATGGGCACAATATTGATGCGATGGCTCAATCGGCTAAAATTGCAACAGAGGCAAAACCAGACTTGATTGATATAAACTATGGTTGTCCGGTTAAGAAAATTGCTAATCGTGGTGCAGGAGCAGGTATGTTACGTGATATTCCAAAACTGATAAAGATGACTGAGGAGATTGTAAAAGCAACAAATCTTCCGGTAACGGTAAAAACTCGTCTGGGTTGGGATTCTGACGATTTAGTTATTGAAGATTTAAAGTCGGGAATATTGATAAATTTATATTAGAATCTATTAGAACAGA
>JAOZNO010000424.1:3764-4401 GCA_029933755.1 Bacteroidales bacterium
TGACGATTCATGGTAGAACACGTGCTCAATTGTATCGTGGCAATGCTGACTGGGAATTAATTGGTAAAGTAAAAAATAATCCTCGTATACATATTCCAATTATTGGCAATGGCGATATTGACTCACCACAAAAAGCAAAAGAAGCTTTTGATAAATATGGTGTTGATGGTATTATGATTGGTAGGGCAACTTATGGGCGACCATTTATTTTTAAGGAAATCAGGCATTTTTTAGACCATGGTGAAGAAATGCAGCCATTAACGCTTAAAGAAAAAGTGGATTTAGCAAAGCTACATTTCACAAAATCTATTGAATATAAAGGCGCACCACGGGGTGTTTACGAAATGCGAAGGCATTTAATTTCCTATTTTAAAGGAATTCCTCATTTTAAAGAAATGCGCATGAAGTTGGTAACAACAGATGAGCCTGAAGCGGTATTAGAACTGATTGATGATATTTATAAGCAGTTTGGGTGATTTACTTCGGCTACGCTCAGTAACCCAAAGTTGTTCTATGTTTATAATATTATCAGGATAGGGAGCTGGAAGCCGGAAGTAAACAAACTTCGGTCTTCCGCCTTCAAGCTTCTATTCTGTTTTTTTATTTGTCTTCTATTTTTGAGGACTTTGAATTTGTT
>JAOZNO010000013.1 GCA_029933755.1 Bacteroidales bacterium
GAAGAATATGCCTTTCTGAATAGAATAAATGCAGACTGTTTTTTAATATTACTATTGATAATAGCTGATTTACTTTCGTTTAGCTGCATTAGCCAGGTTGTAGGCGAATGATCAGTCAAAATTCGAATCATCTCATTATCATACTGTTGATTTCTTAATGCATCATTCAATAATTGATAGGAACTTACGGTTTTATCAGCCAAAGCAATTCCATTTTCAGAAAAGAGCACCTTATCATTTTTTGTATTATCTGCATTGCATGAACCTAAAAGAAATAAAGAAGCAATTAAAATAATTACTGTGTTCGAAAATGAAATAATATGTTTTTTCTTCATAATGAAAATTTTAATGATGTAAAATTACAAAATAAAATACGAATTGACAAGTATAATTGTCATTTTATATACAATAGTATATTTTTACGGTTTTCACCGACCTTGTTTTTGTCATTTTTTTAAAAAGGCACTCAAAATATAAAGGTCTTCTTAAATCACTACTTAATAATCTTAAAAACCTCCTCAGCAATTATTTTATCTGAGTTTTCAATACCCAGTTTTGATATGTTTTTACTTAATTCTTCCAATTTTTCTGTATTCTGAATTAAAACTAAAGCTTCATCAATCATGTTTTCAAAAGCATCCTTATTATGAATAAGAATTGCTGCATTATTTTCAACTAATGCCATAGCATTTTTAGTTTGATGATCCTCTGCTACATTTGGCGAAGGAACTAAAATGGCAGGTATTTTTAATAAGCACAGTTCAGAAATGGTTGCTGCACCTGCTCTTGAAATTACCAAATCTGCAGAACGATATGCATAATCCATTCTTGTTATAAAATCTTTAACCAGACAGTTTTTAGCCTGAATTTTACTAGCAGCTTCATTAGAAACATTATAATAATATTTACCTGTCTGCCAAATTACCTGAATATCTGAATCCTTAATTTTTTCGAGTCGATTAATTACAGCTTCATTAATTGATTTGGCACCACCACTTCCACCTAGAATTAATATTGTTTTTTTATTTTTGCTAAGTCCAAAATGGTTTAAGGCTAATTCTTTATCAATATCATTTTTGTATAAGCTTTGTCTTACCGGATTACCGGATTTTACAATCTTTTGCTTTGGAAAAAACTTATGCATATTATCATAAGCTACACAAATTTTTTCAGCACGCTTAGCAAGTAACTTATTCGTTATACCTGCGTAAGAGTTCTGTTCCTGTAAAAGGGTAGGGATGCCCATTAAACTAGCAATATAAACAACTGGTGCACTTGCAAATCCACCAACACCAATTACGGCATCTGGTTTAAATGTTTTAATTATTTTACGGGATATAAACAAGCTTTTTAATAAATTGAAAATAACCACAAAGTTTTTAAATGTTAATTTGCGTACTAATCCCTGAACGGGTAAGCCTTTAATTTGATAACCGGCAGCAGGTACTTTTTCCATTTCCATTTTTCCATTTGCACCAACAAATAGTATTTCAATTGAAGAATCAATTTCCTTAAGTGCATTAGCAATAGCAATAGCCGGAAACACATGTCCCCCGGTTCCACCTCCGCTTATTATAATTTTTTTAGCTTTCAATTTTTCAATAACACTTTAATTGATAAGTTATATTAACTAATAACTGTAATTTCCTCTTCTTCTTCTAAACTTGTTGGCTGCTCTTCACTTAAGCTGCGGCTGATGCTTAATACAATACCCAGAGAACTAAAAGTGATTAAAAGCGATGTTCCTCCCATGCTTACCAGGGGCAAAGGCTGTCCGGTTACAGGAATAATACCCACTGCCACCGAAATGTTAGTTAATGCTTGAAACACCAGAAGCATTATTATCCCTATTGCCAGAAAGGCTGCAAAAGTCCGTGATGTTTTTTTAACAATCATTCCTGTTCGATACAATAGAATTAAATAAGCCGCCAAAATAAATAAGGCCATAATTGAACCCCATTCTTCAATAATTATAGCAAAAATAAAATCTGAATATGCCTGTGGCAACAAATACCTTACTGAACTATTCCCAGGCCCTTTTCCAATTATATTAGAAGTCGCAATGGCAACTTTTGCTAAATTAGCCTGGTAATCATCCTCAGTATTATCATTAGAAAATCTTTCAATTCGATTTGCCCATGTCCCCATTCTTCCGCTTGGCATTACTTTAGCAAGTAAAAACATAAATGCAAAAGCAACTATAAGGAAAGCACCTAAATATAATATCTTTTTAGTATTAATTCGCCCAATAAACATTAGCACTATTGATGTTAATAATAAAAGAACAGCCGTGGAAAAATTTGAAGGTAAAATCAATGCACAAACAAATCCAACAGGAATTAGTATTTTCAAAAATGCTTTATCCAGTTTGTCTTCGCTTTCCTGACTCATAGAAAGCACCCTTGCTATATATACAATTAAGCCAAATTTAGCAACGTCCGAGGTCTGAAACTCAAAGCCTAAACCTGGTATTGTAAGCCACCGTGTAGCTTCATTTTTTGTAACACCTAAAACTAAAGTGAAAATTAGAAGTAAAATAGCAACAACAATAAGAAGTTGCGAAAGTGAAAAAAACACATTATACGGTATACGATGTATAAGGTACATCAATATAAAGCCACCAATTAAAAATTTTAAGTGACGAAACAAATAGAAGGTAGTATTACCACCTGCATATTTATACGCAAGATCACCAATAGAACTATATACCGACAATATGGATATAATTGAAAGAAAAACAACGATTATCCAAATAACCTTGTCGCCCAAAAAATATTTTGAAAAAAAGTCACTCATTTGGTATTATAATTTTTTAACTGCCATCTTAAATTTACGTCCTCGGTCTTCATAGTTATCAAAAAGATCAAAGCTTGCACAAGCTGGTGAAAGTAGTACAACATCATTGTCATTAGCCAAAAAATATGATGTTTTAACAGCATCTTCCATCGTCTGTGTATCATACACTTCAACAATATCATCAAAAGCTGCGTGTATTTTTTCATTATTCACACCCAGTGCGATAACAGCCTTTACTTTTTCTTTAACTAATTCTGTTAGCATTGAATAGTCATTTCCTTTATCAACTCCTCCTACAATCCATACGGTATTTTTGTTCATACTCTCAAGAGCGTACCAACAGGAGTTAATATTAGTAGATTTTGAATCGTTTATAAATAAAATCCCACGTACGTTTATGAATTTTTCTAAACGATGTTCTACTCCTTGAAAGTCAGAAAGACTCTCTCTGATAATTGGGTTTTTTATTTCTAATATTTTTGCTGAAATACTTGCAGCAAGTGAATTGTATAAATTGTGCTTGCCCTGTAAGGCTAAATCGCTTATACTCATATCGAATGAACTGTTTTCTAAATTTACTGACATAGAATCCCCCTTAATTTCTCCACCTCTATCAAGTTTTTTATAGATAGAAAATGGTATTGTGTTCGCATTAAAATCAATCTCATTTAATTTATTTACTATTGCCTCATCATCATTATTATAAATAAAATAGCAGGAATTATCCTGATTACCTGTTATTCGAAACTTGGAATCAACATATTTTAAAAAATCATAGTTGTACCAATCCATATGATCTGGTGTAATGTTTAGTAGTATTGCAATATCTGCCTTAAAATCAAAAACATAATCAAGCTGAAAACTGCTTAACTCAATAACAAAATAGTCAAATTTATGTTTTGCTACTTGCATTGCAAAACTTTGCCCAATATTACCAGCAAGCCCAACATTTAAACCTGCTTTTTTTAAGATATGATAAACCAACATGGTCGTTGTTGTTTTTCCATTACTTCCGGTTATACATATTTTTTTAGCCTTACTATATCTTGATGCAAATTCAATTTCTGAAATAATATTTATTTTCTTTTTTTTGATTAATTGAATTATCTCAATTCTATCTGGTATCCCGGGGCTTTTCACTACCTCATTGGCTTCCAGTATTATTGAATATGTATGATCTTCCTCTTCCCATCTTATTTTGTGCTTATTGAGTATTTTCTTATATTCATTTTTTATTTTAGAAATATCCGAAACAAAAACATCGAAACCCTTTTGAATAGCTAATACAGCAGCACCTGTACCACTTTCTCCTGCTCCTAATATGACTAATTTCTGCTTCGTAATCATTTGTTAATCATCTGATTTTTAGTGTGATAATCGTGATAATCGCCAGTAGTATCCCCACAATCCAAAATCGTGTTACAATTTTAGGCTCAGGAAAACCTGATTTTTGGTAATGATGATGTAGTGGAGCCATTTTAAATACCCTTCTGCCCTCACCATATTTTCTTTTTGTATATTTAAAATATCCAACCTGAATTATTACTGAAAGATTTTCTACTAAAAATATCCCACCCAACAAGGGTATTAAGAGTTCTTTTCGGATTAGAATCGCAAAAACAGCAATGATTCCACCAAGAGTTAAGCTGCCTGTATCACCCATAAAAATTTGTGCAGGATATGAATTATACCATAAAAAACCTATGGTTGCACCGATAACTGCACTGGCAAAAATTACTAATTCACTAACATGAGGTATGTACATTATATTCAGGTAATTAGAATATATTATATTACCTGAAAGATAGGCAAATATACCTAAGGTTACTACGCTAATTGCTGAAACTCCTGTTGCTAATCCATCCAGGCCATCGGTAAGGTTTGCACCGTTTGAAACTGCGGTAATAATAAAAATGGTAATCAAAACAAATATTATCCAGGCTGCAGGGGTTTTATATTTACCCATAAAACTAACCAAATAGGCATAATCAAACTCATGACTTTTCACAAAAGGAATGGTTGTTTTTGTTGATTTAACATCGTTGTGTACTTCCTGTTCGCTATTAGGAGTGTTTGAAAGAACAACTGAGCTGTTGCTTGATGGATCCGTTACAATGGGACGTTCACGTATTACCACATCATCACTCAGGTACATGGTAATCCCTACAATAAGTCCTAGCCCAATTTGTCCAACTATTTTAAATTTTCCGGATAGTCCATCTTTATTTTTCTTAAAAACTTTTATGTAATCATCAATAAAGCCAATGAAACCCATCCAAATTAGGGTTACAATCATTAAAATAATATATATATTGTCCAGTCGGGTAAAAAGTAAAGTGGGTATTAATATTGAGGCAATGATTATTACTCCACCCATTGTTGGCGTACCTACTTTTTGATATTGACCCTCTAAACCTAAGTCACGAATTTCTTCACCAATTTGTTTTTGTTGAAGAAAACGTATAATCTTTTTTCCGTAAAGCAAAGAAATAATTAGCGATGTAATTATTGCCAGTCCGGAACGGAACGAAATATACTGGAACATCCCGGAGCCTGGAATACCAATTTCATCTAAATATTTAAAAAGATAATAAAACATTTAAAATTTAATTATTTAATACTTCCATTTGTTCTACAAATACTTGTCTGTCATCAAAATCATATCTTTTCCCATTAATTTCCTGATAGGTTTCGTGCCCCTTTCCGGCAATGAGAATTATATCACCTTCTATGGCGATAAGGCATGCAGTTCGAATAGCTTCCTTACGATCTGTAATTCGTAATACTTTTTTCCTTTCAACATCAATAACCCCTCTTTCCATATCGTCAAGAATATCTGTAGGAGGTTCAGTTCTAGGGTTATCAGATGTTAAAATTACTTTATCACTATTTTTTACTGCAACCTTAGCCATAATAGGTCTTTTGGTTTTGTCTCTGTCTCCACCAGCACCAATAACTGTAATTAATTGCTGGTTTCCGGTTCTAACATTATTTATTGTCTTTAACACATTTTCAAGTGCATCAGGAGTGTGAGCGTAGTCAATAATTCCTGTAATTTTATTTAATAGAATGGTTTCAAATCGGCCGCGAACCGACATTAGTTTGCTAATATTTGTTATAATATCATCTTTGTGAATGCCGGACAAATAAGCTGCTCCATAAACTGCTGTTAGGTTTAATGCATTAAAATCACCTGTAAATAGCGTCCAGAGCTCAGTGTCGTTTATGCTCATTAATGTTCCGTTAAGGTGGCTTTCAATAACTTTTGTTTTAAAATCAGTATGTTTCTTTAATGAGTAAGTGAACTTTTTTGCCAGGGTATTCTGTAGCATTACAGCTCCATTTTTATCATCTGTATTTACTAAAGCAAATGAAGTTTTAGACAGATTGTCAAACAATTTCTTTTTTGTATCTCTGTAATTATTAAATGTTTGATGGTAGTCTAAATGATCGTGTGTTAGGTTTGTGAAAATTGCTCCAGCAAAATTTATTCCCTCAATTCTGTACTGATCAATAGCATGTGAACTTATTTCCATAAAACAATATTCACAATTTTGTTCAAGCATTTCAGCAAATAACTCATTTAGCCTAATTGCATCAGGAGTTGTATGTGTTGCTGTATATTTTTTATTTCCAATTTTGTATTCTACAGTAGAAATTAACGAAGATTTCAGTTTTAAATTATTGAACAAATTATACAGCAAACTGGCAATTGTTGTTTTACCATTTGTGCCGGTAATACCTATGATTTTTAACTTTTCTGATGGTTTATTATAAAAATTAGCTGCAATGTGTGCAAGTGACTTTGATGAATTTTTAAGAAGAATATAGCTTATATTACTATTTAGCGTGTTTGGATATTCTTCACATAGTATCGCAACTGCATTGTTTTTAATAGCTTCAGCAATATAGTTGTGTCCATCAACTTTGGTTCCCCGTATTGCAATAAAAATATCATTTTGCTTTACTGCTCGCGAATCTGTATTGATTCCGTCAATAGCAATATTAAAATCACCTTTATGACCTTTAATTTTAATTCCTTCTAATATGTCATTTAATACAACCATTAGCCTAAAAACAGTGTTATTTTCTGATTTTTCTTTACTAAAGTACCGGGCTGAACCGATTGTTTCTTTATAATACCACGTCCTTGCACATTTACTGAAAGTCCAAGACTTTCTAAAATGTATAGCGCATCTTTTAATGCCATTCCCTCAACTTTTGGAACTTTATTTCGGGCAACCAGCCTATTTTGATATTCCACAAAGCGTTGATGTTGTTTGGTGACAACCCATGCTGACCTAACCCTGTTTCGTCCTTTAACTGGTATTCGTAATTGGTTAAGAACATAGTCTAAATCAGTACGATTCCCATCTTTTGAATAAGGGATTCCATTTACAGGGTAGCTTAAACTTTTTCCGAAATCTATTTCTTTTTGCATTTCTGTACTTGAAGCATACACTTTATCTGCTATTTTTTTGAATACTGGTGCGGCGATAATGCTTCCATAATACTGCCTGTTTGATTTTGTTTTTACAAGAACGATACATGAATATTTGGGGTTGTCAGCAGGGAAGTATCCTGCAAAAGAAGCTTGATAAACTTTACGGTTAGCTGTATCCAAATAACCCCCACTACCCTGTGCGATTTGAGCAGTACCTGTTTTGCCGGCAATTTTAAAGTTTGCACTTCTTATGTTTTGGGCAGTTCCGTTTTCGACAACACCTTCCAGCATTTGCTGTGCTTTTTTTATCGTTTCTTTTGAGCTTATTGATTGATTAATAATCTCTGTTTTTCTCACTTCAATTATTTCCCCATATTGTCTTATGGCTTTAACAAGTTTTGGCTTAACCATTATTCCATCGTTTGCTACTGCATTAAAAAAGTTAAGCGTTTGTAATGGAGTTAATAAAATCTCATAACCAATTGCCATTTGTGGTAATGAAATACCTGACCAACCGTTACTATTTGGAAATTTTATTAGCGGTGCACTTTCACCGGCAATTTCAATTCCAAGTGGTTCGTTCAAATTCATTGAATATAAGCGTTTTACAAATCTGTCTGGCTTGTCCTTGTATGCCTGAAAAATAATTCTTGATATTCCTACATTTGATGATTTTTCAAAAGCCTGTTTTACAGAAATTTTCCCATAGCCTCCAATTTTTGTATCTCTTATAAGAAATCCATGATATTTAATTAGGCCATTTCCAGTATGAATACTATCAGATAGGTCTACATAACCATCTTCAAGTGCAACCATTAATGCTGGAAGTTTGAATGTTGAACCGGGCTCTGTTCTTTCACCTATTGCATAATTGTATGCCTCTTCAAATTGGCCAGTTTTATTTTTTTTCAAATTTACAATAGCCTTTATATTACCGGTTTTAACCTCCATTAAAATCACTACACCATGGTCAGCCTTGTATTTGATTAACTGATTCAACAATGCCTCGTGTGCAAAATCCTGAAAATTTATATCAATTGTCGTAATTATATCCTTACCACTTTCTGATTTATAACTGCTTTGTTCAGACACCGGCACCCAATTTCGGCCAACTTTTCTTTTTAATATTAGTGTGTTATTTCCTTTTAGTTCATTATCAAATGCTCCCTCTAGACCTACAGCTATACCATTTTTTATGTATCCTATTGTTCGGGCAGCAAGTATGCCAAATGGATGTATTCTTTTTTTTGTTTCAATAACAATTAGTCCACCTTTAAATTGCCCTAAATTAAAGATGGGGAATGTTTTTAACTTTTTTAGCTGGGCATAATTAACATTCTTTTTTACGAGATAATATTTTGATTTGTTTTGACGAGCTTTTATAAAACCTTCCAGATATTCATCTTTATTCTTGTCTTTAAATAAAATAGACAATGAGTCAGAAAGTGCAGTAATATTATTTTCAATAGTAGTGTCAGCCAATGAAGCACTACCTAAATCCATTCTTATTTCATAAAATGCAGTTGAGGTAGCTAATATTCTACCATCTTCTGCACAAATGTCACCACGATCAGGATTACTCTTTTCATACTTGAATTGTAATTCTTCTGCCTGCTTTTCCCATTTTTTATTTTCCCAAAACTGTAAATAGAAAATTTTAATCAGAATGAATAGGGTGACAATAGCAATACCTAAATATATTGCACCCAGTCTCCAGCTTATGTCTTCTCTTAGCTTCATCTGTAAATTTCTATCACTTTTATAGTCGCAAAGACTACTTTACTTGTTATTTAACTTTGACAATAATTTTTTCAGGTGGCATTTTAAGCTCCTTGATATTAAGTCCATTTTCCTCAATTAATCGCACTACCTCTGATTCTTTACTTAAGGACATTAATTCATTTGCATTTGAAACAGAATAGGCTCTTAGTTCCTTAACAACACTTTGTGTTTTTATAATTTCAATTAATACATTCTCTGTTTTGTATTTATTATAAATATATACAACAGTTAAAAAAACTACAAAAAGGATATACCACAGGTTTTTCATTAACTGTTCATGGGCAAATATATCACCGTTAATTATTTCACGAAACGAAAAAGTACCTTTCGTCCATGCTCCATTCGTATTTTTCCCTTTCTTACTCAAATAATTTTATTTTTCAGCTATCCGTAATTTTGCACTTCTTGATCTTGGATTGTTTTGTATTTCCTCTTCTGTTGGAATAATCACCTTTTTATTTACATATTTTAAAGGTGTTTCGTAATTTCCATAAATATCTTTATTAATTGTTCCACTACAATTCCCACTTCTTATATAATTCTTCACATAGCGATCTTCAAGCGAATGATAACTGAGAATTACAAGTCTTCCATTTTTGTTAATCAAGTCACCTGTGGCATGTAAAAAGTCTTCTAAAGCTCCAATTTCATCATTAAGCTCAATTCTTATTGCTTGAAAAACTTTAGCCAAATATTTGTTTTCGAATCTTTTTGGTGTTTTGTTTTTAATTGTTTCAACAAAATCTTCAATATTCGAAAACTGTTTCTCTTTTCTGGCAGAAACTATTTGTTTTGCTAAGCCACCAGCATTCTTTATTTCACCATATTGCCTGAATAGTTTAATCAAATCTTTTTCAGCGTATTCATTAAGCAAGTCAGCAGCAGTTTTTCTCATTTCTGTATTCATCCGCATATCAAGTTTTGAATTAGCTTTAAAAGAAAAGCCTCTTGATTGTGCATCTATATGAAATGAGGAAATTCCTAAATCAGCTAATATGCCATCAACTTTTTGAATGTTGTAATATTTCAGGTAATTTTTAATATATCTGAAATTGCTGTGAATAAATATGAACCTTTCGTCCTCAAAAATGTTTTTTCGGGCATCTGTATCCTGATCAAAAGCTATTAACCTACCATTATTGCCAAGTTTTTTCAAAATTTCTTTTGAATGTCCGCCTCCACCAAAAGTTACATCTACATAAATACCGTCCGGTTTAATGTTTAATCCATCAATACATTCTTGAAGCAAAGCAGGTGTATGGTAATTTGACATTTTTTCCCTTTGAATTAGGCTGAATCTAATCCCCCTAATATATTTTCTGCCAAATCGGCAAATTCATCTTCATTAATATCGTTATTATCATAAATTTCTTTCGACCAAATTTCAATTTTCTTATCCTGTCCGGATAAATAAATTTCTTTACCAATACCTGCAAGTTCCAGCAACCTTTTTGGTAACAATAATCGATTGCTTGCATCTAAAGATATCTCAGCCGTACCACGATAGTAGGCTCTTAGTAGTTTGCTGTGCTCTTTGTTATATGGATTTAAACGGCTTCTCAAAAGCTCGTTTTGTTTGTCCCATTCGTCTATTGTATAGAGTATTAGGCATTTTTCATAGATGTCTTTTTTTATGACAAAACGATCCCCTGCTGTTACCGGCATGTGCTTTTTAAAAGCAGCCGGAAGCAAAGCTCTTCCCTTTGAATCGATTTTACATAAATAATCACCTATAAAACTTGCCATGATGTTATTTTATCATTTTTTACTTAGTACTTAGCTTTTAATTGGTAAAATTACAGATTATTCTACAAAATAACACACTTTTTCCCACTTTTTCCCACTTTTATTAAAAAAGTTATTCACAATTAACAAATTAGTTCAAATTATTAAATTTTATTTATATCATTACATAAAATAATTCCAGTACATATAACTGGTGAATTCTCAATTTTTTTCTATAATTTTGTAAATCCTTGATGCTTTTAGGTGAGGGAGTAAATTTAGAGATTCACCTTGTGTGTTAGAAACAATGAGATGAAAAAAGACAAGCTTAAAATCATATTTAATAAGTTAAGCTGATATGAAATTTGATAAAAGAGTAAAGCTGGTTGAAAATCATCTTTCTTTCATTGAAAGATAAGTGAAATGTAGTTTTAATATTTAATCAATTATCCTCAAAAGATGAGTAATAAAGAGATGAAAGATGTAATTCCACCAATTGATAAAAAACTATTGGTTAAAGAGTTAAACCACAAACGTTTTGTCAGAAAAACAAATTATGGTGATAATGAAATTTATATCATTTCACATAATGATTCACCAAATGTAATGCAGGAAATTGGTCGGCTTAGAGAAATTACTTTCCGTAAATCTGGTGGGGGTACAGGTAAAAGTCTGGATATAGATGATTATGATACTGCTGAGCATCCATACCAGCAATTAATTGTTTGGGAACCAGAAAGAAAAGAAATTATTGGTGGTTATCGATTTATTAATGGTAGTAAACATATACCTAAAGATAATGATGGTAATATTAAATTAGCAACAACAGGACTTTTCAATTTCTCGGAAAAATTTGAGAATGAATATATGCCTTATACTATTGAACTTGGACGCTCTTTTATTCAAACAGGATACCAGTCTGGCCAAATTGATCGTAGAGCATTATTCTCGTTGGATAATTTGTGGGATGGATTAGGTGCATTAATTGTTCAAAATCCTACCGTGAAATACTTTATTGGAAAAATAACAATGTATCCGGATTACAATACTTTTGCAAGAGATTTAATTTTGTATTTCTTTAAAAAGTATTTTCATGATAAGGATACGCTTATATACCCCAAAGCACCACTACTCCCGAAAACAGACACTAAGGAATTATCCAAATTGCTTAATGGTGCAAATTATAAAGAGGATTTTAAAATAATGAAAAGAAAGGTTAGGGATCTAAACGAAATCATCCCACCACTTTTTAACTCATATATGAATTTGTCACCAGATATGCGAGTGTTTGGAACTGCTGTTAATCCTAATTTTGGCGGAGTAGAGGAAACCGGTATTTTGATTAATATTGCAAATATTTATGAGTCAAAAACACACAGACATGTTTCCACTTATTCTGTTTAGTAGATGATGATTTCTTTTTTCTGAATTTATAAACCTAAGATTAAATCCTAAAAACAAGAAAGGCTTGGAGTTTTACAACCCTAAGCCTTTCTTGTTTTTATAGTTTCTGGGGTATACCCAAAATTTTCATTATTCTCTTTTAATTTCAACTTCATGGTAAGCTTCAATAATATCACCAACTTTAATATCATTAAATCTGTCAATATTTAGACCGCATTCAAAACCTTTTGCTACTTCTTTAGCGTCATCTTTAAATCGTTTTAGCGAACCTAAATTACCTGTGTAAACAACTATGCCGTCACGAATAACTCTTATATTAGAATTTCTGTTGATTTTACCTTCACGAACCATACAACCTGCAATAGTTCCTACTTTGGTGATTTTAAACGTTTCCAGAACTTCCACCATAGCTGTAATTTCTTCTTTTGTTTTCGGTGTCAGCATGCCTGTAATCGCATCCTTAATTTCATTAATTGCATCATAAATAATAGAATACAGCCTAATTTCAAGGTCTTCTTTTTCTGCAAGTCTTCGTGCACCAATTGAAGGGCGTACCTGGAAACCTACAATAATTGCTTCTGAAGCAGCAGCAAGCATTACATCCGATTCGGCAATTTGTCCAACTGCTTTATGAATAATGTTTACCTGAATCTCTTCAGTAGTTAATTTCAGTAATGAGTCAGACAATGCTTCAACTGAACCATCAACATCACCTTTTACAATAATGTTTAATTCCTGGAAGTTGCCAATAGCTAATCGACGACCAATTTCATCAAGTGTAATATGTCTGCTTGTACGTATATTTTGTTCACGTTGTAATTGTTCACGTTTTGTTGCAATCTCACGCGCTTCTCTATCCGAATTCATGACATTTAAACTGTCACCTGCATTTGGTGCACCACCCAAACCTAAAATTACTCCAGGTTCTGCTGGGCCAATTTCATCAATTTTTTGATTTCGTTCATTAAATATTGCTTTAACTTTCCCATAATGGGCACCAGCCAATACAACATCACCTACTCTTAATGTTCCGCTACTAACTAGTACGGTTGCTATAAACCCACGTCCTTTGTCAAGCGAGGATTCAATAACAGTTCCAGTGGCTTTTTTCTTTGGATTTGCTTTTAGTTCAAGCATTTCTGTTGCAAGGAAAACTTCCTCCATCAGTTCATCAATATTATCTCCGTTTTTTGCAGAAATATCTTTCGATTGATATTTTCCACCCCAATCTTCAACTAGGTAATTCATAGCTGCAAGCTCTTCCTTAACTTTTTCAGGATTTGCATTTGGGCGATCTATTTTGTTGATTGCAAATATAATCGGTACACTTGCTGCCTGAGCATGATTAATCGCCTCAATAGTTTGGGGCATTATTTTATCATCAGCTGCAATTACTATGATAGCAAGGTCAGTTACCTGAGCTCCTCTGGCACGCATTGCTGTAAATGCTTCATGGCCAGGTGTGTCTAGAAAGGTGACTCTTTTGCCATTCTTTAATGTTACATTATAAGCACCAATATGTTGGGTTATTCCTCCTGCTTCTCCTGCAATAATATTGGTGTTTCTTATATAATCAAGTAAGGATGTTTTACCATGATCAACATGTCCCATTACTGTAATAATTGGAGGTCTTTCAATTAAATCATCCTCACTGTCAATTTCTTCAATAATTGCATCCTGAACCTCGGCACTAATGAATTCTGTACTATATCCAAACTCTTCAGTTACCAAATTAATAGTTTCAGCATCTAAACGTTGGTTTATAGATACAAACATTCCCAAACTCATACAAGCTTCAATGATCTTTGTAACAGGAACATCCATCATTGTGGCTAGTTCGTTGGCTGTTACATATTCAGTTACTTTTATTACTGATTCTTCATTTGCCAATTCTTTTAATTTGGCTTGTTGTTTTGTCCTTATTTCTTCACGTTTCTCACGTCTGTGTTTAACACCTTTGCTCTTTCCTTTAGATGTCAGACGAGCCAGAGTTTCTTTGATTTGCTTTTGAACTTCATTCTCGTCAACCTCTTTCTTTTGGAATCGTTTCCCTTTCTTCTGAAATCTGGACTTTTCGTTTTTTCCTTTTGTTTGTGCCTGATTATCGTTTTTGTTTTTAAGGTTGACAGGCTCTTTAATGATTCGCTTACGCTTTTTCTTTCTGTGTTTTTTATTCCTATCAACACTTGAGGCAACCATCTTTTTTTCTTCCTTTTTAGGAAGCTCAATTTTTCCAACTACGGTTGGCCCATTTAATTTTTTTACTTTTGTAGCAAGAAATTCTTCTTTCTTTTCTACTGGTTGAGTTTTTACTGCTATTGCTTTTTCAACTTGCTGAACTTTTTCTTCAACTTTCTCCACTTTTTTCTTAACTATTTTTTTTGTCTTATGTTCAACTTCTTTTTTGTTCGCGGTTTCTTTTTCTTTTCTTTCTTTTTCTTTTTCTTCCTTCGATTTCTTTTTTGGTCTGGTTTTTTGATTTAATGATGAAAGGTCAATTTTTCCCACAACTTTAAGGTCTGAATCATCCTTTTTGTCATCAATAATTATTTCTTTCTCCGCTACTATTTCTTTTTCTGCTACTACTTTTTTCTCTACTTTAAGTTCAATCTCTTCTTCTGTCTTCTCTTCCTTTATCGCAACTTCTTTTTCTGTTTTTTTCTCAATTTTCTTTTCTTCTGTTTTTTTTGTCTTTTTATCTAATTCTATTTTTCCAACAACTTTAACTTCTGCTTTTTTCTTTTCAATTTTAATTTCTTCTACTTTTTCTTCAACATGCTTTTCTCTGTTGACAGCACTTATGCTATTGTCTTTTATTATTACAACATCTTCTGTCGTTTCTTCCTGGTCAACAATAGGTTTTTCTTCATAATCATCAATAGTAACCGTTTCTTTTCTTGAGTTTTGTACTCTTAAGGTAACTTTTTCTTTCTCTTTTTTTATTTCAATATCCTTACTGTACTCCTGAATAAGAACATCGTAACATTTTGGTGAAACCTTTGCATTCGGGTTTTCCTCCAATTCATAACCCTTCGTGTTTAGAAATTCAACAATTGTTGAAAGTCCAACATTAAACTCCCGGGCAACTTTACTTAATCTTTTTGCTTTGGATGTCCCCATACTAAAAACTTAACTTTTATGAGATTTGATACTCTTTAAAAAATGTAATAATACAATTTTAATTTTTCGGTCCAACAAAAGTCGAACTAATATATTAGCTTTCTTTATTGAGAAAGCTGTCTGCTTTTAACTTAATAATTATATGAACAGCTATGCAGTTTCTTATTTAAGAATTTATTCAAACTCTGCTTTAAATATATTCCTAACTTCAATAATTGTTTCCTCTTCAAGGTCAGTACGTTTTACTAATTCCTCAATTGAGAGGCTTAGTACGCTTTTTGCTGTATCACAACCAACTGTACGTAATTCATTTAAAATCCATTCTTCTATTTCGTCAGAGAACTCGCTGATGTTAACATCTTCATCAACCTCGTCAATATCTCTGTACACTTCAATTTCGTAACCTGTTAGCTGACCGGCCAGTTTAATATTTAAACCACCTTTACCAATAGCTTTTGAAACTTCATCAGGGTCAAGAAAAACTTCTGCTTTTTTATCCTCTTCAGTAATTTTTATTGAATTAACCTTTGCAGGGTTCAAAGACCTTGTTATGAATAATTGTGTGTTTGTTGTGAAATTAATAACATCAATGTTCTCATTGTGCAACTCTCGCACTATTCCATGAATTCTGGAACCTTTCATTCCAACACAGGCACCTACCGGATCAATTCTGTCATCGTATGACTCAACTGCAACCTTAGCTCTTTCACCCGT
>JAOZNO010000425.1 GCA_029933755.1 Bacteroidales bacterium
AATAAAGCTCCCTTCATTTGCTTCAAACCACTTTCCCCCAATAAAAGCATTTAGGTAGACAGTGGTATCTGCCATCCCCAAAAATATATTTGCTGTATAATCCTGTCCATGAGGAATTATTTTAGCACGTGGTTCAACTACCACTCCAGCTTTATAAATAAAATAACAGCCTGTACTAATCATCGAAAACAAATATGACATCATTTCATTTTCGGCAGATTTAATATTCATCTTTAAATTAAGCAATACAGCCCATATTTCAATCCGCTCCAATTTATTTCCTGATAAAGCTGAAATTTGATTCCAATTATTGATGTTCAATTTGCTATTTATTGATTCTGCATATCGATTAAAGCGGATGGTATCTTTACCCATAATTGTTTTTAATGAATCGTGAAACCCCATAAATCCTGTTTTTAAAATACTTAATTCAGATTTACTGAGTTTTGCAGTCTTTGAGGCTGTTCCATTATTAATTTCATCAATAACCAATAATAGAGTATTTATTGAGTTTTTGTTCAACACATTTAGAATACTATCTATTTTTTCGGCAACTTTATTTGAATTTTGTTTTACGCTAATTAGTTTTTCAAACCAGGGTTTTACTTGCCGGTAATCCCCCACATAAATATCATTCATCCTAAAATCAAATATATTTAGAATTGTTTTATTTCGATTATCAATAATTTTAATAGTTTCACTATAACTTTTAATGTATTCAATATATACTTCCTCATTTTTATCAACACAAGCCGAAAAAATAAAAAACAGGATAAGAATTATGATATAGTGTCTATTCATGGTTTAATAACTTTATATGAAATAACAAAAGGAAAGTTTAAAATTCCCCCGTCATAAGCTTTATACTCTATACGCCCACTTAATGTTTTTTTGCCAATACTTTCATTAGGTGGCGATTTGTATTTGGCAATTCCGTTTAACACTTTCAATGTGTCATTTTCT
Organism: Bacteroidales bacterium; assembly: GCA_029933755.1. Taxonomy (GTDB): domain Bacteria; phylum Bacteroidota; class Bacteroidia; order Bacteroidales; family NBLH01; genus NBLH01. The sequence goes on from JAOZNO010000425.1 coordinate 964, forward strand.
ACAATAACAATTGGTTGGATTGTAGTATCTAAAGTAAGCCACCTTATTTCTGCTTTGTATATATCACCCGGCTTCAAAAATCTTTTCTCGGGCGTAACCACCGCACACATTTTATTGGCTTTAATATAATTGTGCTCTATATTATGCACTAAATACCGTAATGTATGATGTGTTGAAATAGAAATTTTATTTATCAGTAAAGTTAAATTTACAATAGATAAATCACTTTGCTTAAGTACATCCTTTAGCTTGAATATTCTGTGTGCCAGAGAATCAGGTATTATTGATTTTAATAATTTATGATATTCTGAAACTGCATCGAATAATTCACCCTTTTGGTTTTGTACTGAAAGATTAGAATCCAACTGAGATTTTATGAAATAAATTTCCTCATCAAGTTTCATGTATTTATTGTAGATACTATCCGATTTATTTTTCCATTTTCTTACAAAACCAGGGTTCTCCTCGATGCCCCGTGCGAATTCAGTAAAAATAACATTATTTTGTTTTTCAATAAAGTAATTGCCTTGTTCAACCCCTTTATCCAGAAATTCAATGGTTTTTTCATTGTTTTCATTACATGAGAAGCTAAAAAGAATGATGAATAATAAAATTAGGCTACGCATAGTATTAAGTTTGGTTTTCAAGTAAATTTACGAAAAATACTGGAATAAAGATTTTTTATTAAAAATAGACGTTAATTATTATCAATTACTAACTTGCAAAATTCATGTGTTTTTTGGATTTATATACGACTATCGAAGCCTGCTGACATAGTTCTCTATTTCAAAGGCTTGGATAGGAAGTAGATGAATTTAAAAAATACACTTGTAAAAAATGACAAAAATAAAGTTTTTTTGACACAAACGCTTTAATGATTTATTATCAGTAGTATACAACAGTTTTGTCATTTTTTATGAATAAAGCAGGCTAATTACTTGCCAGATATAAGCAATACGGATATTAAAAATATCCCAGACAGTCTAAACTAGAGCCAAAATAAATTAAAGAGGCTATGATATGGCATTTTGTAGTTTCTTTTTATTTTATCCATAGATTATCTCAGATAAGCGCAAATTTTATCTGCGTTCATTTGCGTCATCTGCGGACTAATCATTTATACTTTTTTCCCACAAAACTCTGAAATTCATAATTTTAATGATTGCCGAGATTATTAACGTTCAAATATCCCTTATTATTCAAGCATTCCATTAACGTATTTGAAAATTACACCTTACTCACAACATTTTATATCATAGCAATTAAAGATTAACTAACAAAGTCCAATTTGTCAAGGATCTTTCGGGTAAGTTAAAGGGTATGTGACTTTTACACTCTCGATTCGTGTTTCTTTTTTATACGGCAATTTGCCAAGAAATATTCCAATGATTTTTTTACCAAAGCAACCAATAATCATTTTTCGTTTTTTGTATACAAAATCTGTATTAAAAAAAACATCATCATAGTTTTCATTGGTTTTAATAACTTCGTCTGCCTTTCCAAATTTTCTTGTCACACGAGATTTTTTGATTTTGGTATAAGGGTCAAGCCTTTCATCTTTCAAAAAAAATGCTTTTACGGTTTCATCCTTAAAATAATATCCTGAACCGTCCTTATATATGAGCCATCCACTATTTTTTATTACAGCATCAATTCTCTCTTCAAGAGTGTATTCTATTTCTTTTCCATTTACAACAATATATGTCTTTCCGTTTTTAAAAATTGCAGATTCTGCCTTTTCAGGATATTCATCAAGTCCTGTCTCTAATACTTTTTCAAGATCTATGGCTGATACATGATCTCTTATTTTAAGGCCATATAAAGTCATTTCATCAGCTGTTACAATTCTATCAAACAAAATACCCGGATTTGTTGCAATTTCATAATCAGCTAATTTTTTAGTTTTAAATATATTACGAAGTATTTTCATAATCCCTCAATTTTAATAAATATGTTGCCAAATAACAGTCTGAATTATATCTTATCAGTCTTTCAATATATAGGATCGTATTTTTTTAATAAAAACCCGATTAACTAATTCCGGTTTTTATCAAGAGTTCGGTTAATTCTTTTCGATTCTTCTGCAATTGGTATTGTTTCAAAAGGACCTATTAAAAAATAACCCGAAACTTTCAATATATCAGTTAAAACTCCTGCAAATTCATCAATATGTACGTCAGTAATACGCGCAGGTACTCTTTTTACGTATAACCTTGCATTTCTTTTATTTTTAAAAGGATGAATTATATAAAAATAGTAAGTTGAGTCATATTTAATTACTAATTTGTTAAACACGTTTTTTGTATTAGAATTTTTAACAGACCTATAAATAGTAAGACTATTATTCGCAACTTCTTTTGTTTCAAAAGGACCTATTAGTATAGAACCATTTTTTTTTGATTCTTTTTGATTTTTTTTAAACTCTTTTAATCGGCAGGAGTCAATTCTGGATGATATATCAGAAATTTTAATACTATGTCGAGAGCTCATTTCAAGTTTTGTTTTAAACCAATAGAAATAATTGTCTTTTTCTTCCTCAAAATAATTTTTAATGGTGATTCTTTAAAAGTCCGGATAATTGATTCAAAATTTAGCTCATTATTTTTAATAAAATTTAATTGTACCAGATTTTTTATTTTCCCTATTCCTGTTGGAAGGTTTTTTTGAGCTAAAGTTGTTATTAAAAGAAAACGGTCATTATAGTTCAACGCTTCCTCATCAGAGGTGATTTTTATATTTTTTGGATAATTCTCAAAAGCTTCGCAAAGTGATTTTAAACCCAATTCTTCATTATTATCTAAATTTAAAAATATTAGCTTATCCAATTTAGCAATTTCGATAGGAATCTGAGTCAAATTATTATTACGGAGGTTTAGAAGTTCTAAATTTGTTAATTGACCAAGTTCAACAGGTAGCTCTGTTAAACTATTATTAGCCAGAAATAAAAGCTCAACTTGCGCATGGCTGAAAATCCCCCCAGGTATTTCTAATAGGGATTTATTATTCAAATTAATTGCACGAACGTTTTTTGTAAGTGCAGTAATATCATCAGCATAAAGGTATTCTTTGCCTAAAGTATCAATTAAATATTCTGTATTGTCTTTTTGAACTTTTGCATAAAAATCCCTGCTAAATTCATCTGCTTTTTCATATTTATAGGGTATTTTTAAATTCCAGTCAAAATCTACATATCCGTATTTGCCATCTTTTTCAGATACCATTAATGAAGAATAGGAAAACCGAACATATTGAGCGTAAATTATATTTTGTGTGATAAAAATGATAAAGACTTGTAGAAGTATTTTTTTCATCTGTTTATTTTTATTGTCTTTAATTTATTCGCAATAGCTTCCCGTTATTCAACGGGACAGATACTATGAGGGCTAAAGAGCCGTTGTCAGATGGAATCGTCCCGAAAAAACCGGGACT
>JAOZNO010000426.1 GCA_029933755.1 Bacteroidales bacterium
CTTGTTTAGAACTACAAATTTTATACTTCTGCAAACCCGCAAATGGGCTATATTTTTTGTTCTACACCGTTTTTATTTCAATTAGCTTTTACTGTAAATTAACCTTCTAAATTATTATTTCTCCTTATTTTGAATTCAATATAAATTTATGTTTCTTTTCTTTCCTAATTTGTTCTTCAGTGAAATTAACTTTTCTGTATTCACCTTTCATAAAAAGTCCTACCTGATCGTTGTAATGTTTACTTTGGAAATTACCAGAGTTACCTGTTGGAAGTATTGTATATGATTGATCAGGATCTCCAATATTTATAAGACGTCTTGTTGAAGGTATTGATGTTACTTTGTAATCGTGATCTCCTAAATTCGACATAAATTTATTGACAGCAGTATATTCTGCCGGAGAAGGGAAAGGCCCTATATTAAATATTAGATTTAATGGCTTAACCATTCCAAGAGGGTGTTTAAACTCTATGGTATGGATATTTCCCCATTGCCACTTATTTATATCATTTCCATACTTTTCTTTTAATTCAGTAACAGCATTTCTAAACCCATTTCTTATTACAGTTTTACGATATATCGCTATATCTGTATCCTCAGCATTCTTAAAAGGAACTATATCTTTATAAAGAAAGTTCTTCAAGAAATCCCAATGATCGATCAGATTGATATATGATATAACTTGTTCTTTTCCAACAACAGGCTCTAGCATTTCATTCATGATATGATAAATGGTGAATTGAAAAATACTTCCTCCACGGGAATCAGTTTCCATAAATCCGTCCCAGTTTTTAAGAGCAGTCAAACTAGTTTTTTCTAAATCAGACCATTCAGTAGTTGAATTTTCCAACACCTCAAGTATATCAGCATTCATTTCTAAACCCGACCACAATTTGTTGTCAGTTTGAATAGCCATCAACTCTTCCGTTGTCCATTTGGCTTTTTTATTTAACAATTCCAAAATTCTTTCAGCACGATCCGATGCTCTAAAATAACCATCCAGCCTTTCAATTTTCCCTATCGGATTTTTTGAAGATAAATTATTAGATGTAATAATAATTCCACTTTCAGGATTAACAAGCTGTGGATTTTCATCAAATGGAACATAAGAAAGGATCTCATCTTCACCCGAACTGCCATCAAGAACCTCTTTGGCATTTACAGCCGGATCTCGTACTGGAAGACGACCTGCAGCCCACCATGCAATATTCCCTTCCTTGTCCATATAAGAAAAATTAAGTCCCGGTGATGCAAGCTTCGAAGCAGCACTTCTAAATTCTTCCATACTTTTTGCGTGACTAATATTATACATCACATCAAATATCGGATTTTCAATTTGGAAAAACACCCATGAAAAAGCAAGAGGTTTTCCTTCGTACTCATCTATAAAATCGCTTATAACAGGCCCATGAGCTGTTCGTCGTATATCAAAAGTTACGTCTTTCGAGTCTTTCACAGAAATATTTTCATTAAAATACTCAACATCAGTCCACTCTCCTTTGTGCATTACCTTATTAGCATCATCATTGTTAAATGTTTCTGCATAAAGATCAACCTCATCATTTTCAAACATGGTAATTCCCCAAGCTTTAAAGTCGTCATGACCAATTTGAGGAAAAGGAATCATCGGAACATAATATCCAAAATTATTATAACCCGGATATTGGACATGAGCCTCATACCAAACATCAGGTTTTGATATTCCAATGTGAGGATCATTTGCCAGCAATGCATTCCCGTCTTTACTTCTCGAAGGAGCTATTAACCATGAATTACTTCCATCGAAAAATGGAACCCAGTTAGAAGAATTATCTGCTACCGAAAAAAGTGGTTGAAGCTGATTATAAATATCTGACATAGCAATTTTGTCCTCATTCGAGTTATCGGCATATATTTTAGCTTGAATAGAATCCACCTTTTCTTCCATAATTGTAACTCTGTTATTCTCGCTGTAATCGGGGAATAAAACGGCTAAATCACTGCTATTAATTTTCTTCTTTATCATTGTGTACATAACATCGCGTTTTATTCCATCCATAAGCGAATAAGCCATATACGCCGTCATACTTGCAACATCAAGTCTGTCAAATGTACGTGGCTCTGCACCCAGAAGAGTGTATTCAAAAGGATGTGGCCCTGTTTCTACAAAGTAATTAACCCCTTCCAAAAAAGCATCGACATACTTCATTATTTCCGGTTTAATAGCAGATGATTTTTTTAGATATTCCTCACCCCAATGACGAAGCATAAAAGTGCGATACATCTTATCTATCTCCACAAGATCTTTACCTAGCAATTCTGACAATTCACCTCGGGCAAGACGTCTTTGCAAATCCATCTGAAACAAACGGTCTTTGGCAACAGTAAATCCATAAGCAAACATAGCATCGTGTTCATTTTGAGCTTTAATGTGTGGTGTTCCCCATTTATCCTTAACAATTTCAACTTTCGCTAGCAAAGTAGGGGCAGTTAATTCTCCATCATCATCCGCAATTCGGCTATTAACAAATATCCAACCCAGAAGTGCAATAACAGCAACTAAGCTCAGAAAAAATATTACAATTCGTTTAAGTAAAGTTTTACCAGACATATTTTATTGTATAAATAATTTATTAATAATTCGCATTTCTATTTTTATGTTTTCTCTGTGTTAATAATTGATATTTTTCGCTTTTTTTTAAATGGTGTAGAACGCTTGGCGTCAAGTAGGCAAAGGGAATTTCACCCTAAGCCTCTCACAGAACCGTACGTGACAGTCTCCCGTCATACGGCTCTTCTTATACAAATCTAGTTATATAAAACTTAATAACCAACTTGCCAATGATAAAACAAATATGGGAATTGCACCCTTATTCGTTTAAGCCATTTAAAGGCTTTGGCTAAACTTGTTTTATATCTTTTATACCGTTTTCTTGCCCATCTTACTAAACGACTTTCTAGTAATCGAAAAATTTTATGTAGCTCTGAAGGTCTGAATTTACCATAGTAATTTATCCAACCACGAATCCTTGGATTTAAATACTGTGCTATCCCAACAATACTCCTAAAACTTAACTTTTCTATTGCTAATTCGCCTAATTTATCTGCTATCCGTTTGCGAGAACCTATGCTTATTGCACAATCAAAACCTAAAAATAATCCTTTTGTTTGTTTTGATTTTGTCATCCTAGGTTGAAAAGAATATCCTAAAAATTCAAATTTGATTGTAGGATAGTTTTCTCTTCGCCTATAATCTTTACAATAAACAATTTTTGTTTTCTGTGGATGTAATTCTAATCCGACAGATTGCATACGAAGATGTAATAATTTAAGCAATCGTTCTGCATGGAACTGACTTACACAATGAATAATAACGTCATCGGCATATCTGACGTACTTTATCATTTGATCGGTGTTTTCCAACCACATATCTAAGGCATAATGTAGGTACAGATTTGCCAGAAGAGGACTAATTACTCCGCCTTGTGGTGTACCTTTTCCTTGATTTGTAATTAAACTCCCCGATTTTGTAAGTCTTGGTGCTTTTAACCATCTTTCAATATAAATACGTATCCATTTTTCCGGAACGTGTTTATTGACAGCTAGCATCAGTTTGTTATGGTCTATATTATCGAAAAAACCTTTTATGTCTAAATCTATTACCCAGTCTGTTTTCCTACAATTTTTACGGACTTCACTTAATGCTTGATGTGCATTTTTGTTTGGTCGGTAACCATAGGAGTTTGAACTGAATATTTTCTCAAAACGTGGCTCTAACAACATTTTTATTGCCATTTGCCCAACCCTGTCACTTATTGTAGGTATCCCTAATTTACGGACTTTGCCGTCTTTTTTCAGAATTTCCACTTCTTTTACTGGTGGTGGGAAATAGCTACCTGATGCCATCCTGTTCCAAAGTTTGTACAGTTGTTTGCTGCGGTTTGCATCGTAGTCTTTCATGCTTAGCGCATCTACTCCTGCACTCCCATTATTGGAACGCACTTTCTTATAAGCCGTCCAAATTTCTTGGCGGCTTATCGGTATAGACTTTGTCTCATTCCATAAATTCATCCTCTAACTTGAGTTGTTAAATGTTATGTGACTGTATAAGCTAATCCCTTCGCTCCATCCCCATTACAGAAACTTCACCACTACTACGGATTAGTCCGCCTCTGGATATTGCATCGATATTTTGCCTCTAAGTTGAACTTATTGTGCATTTCTCTTTGCCTATCAGCGAATCCTTTAACGGTAGCTTTAGTGACAGGCTATCATCAATATCCAGATTCCCGAGTTCCGTAATCAAGCCTAAATAAAAGTCATGCCATCTGAATGACGCCTGCCGTACAGAAAGTAAACAGATTCCTTCTGTACTTTGTGTAAAAAAAA
>JAOZNO010000427.1 GCA_029933755.1 Bacteroidales bacterium
AGAGTTTGCAAACATATTAAAAAGTATGGGTGTTAAAAAAGGTGATATTGTTACCATATATATGCCTCAAATACCCGAACTAATATTTGCTATGTTGGCTTGTGCTAAGATTGGTGCAGTGCATAGTGTAGTATATGGTGGCTTTAGTAGTGAAGCCCTTTTAGAAAGAATAAAAGATGCAAAAAGCCGTGTGGTTATTACAGCAGATGGAGGCTATCGACGTGGAAAAGCTACAAAGTTAAAAGAAATTGTAAATAAGGCACTTGAAATGTGCTCTGTCGCTGAGGTTGTAATTACCGTTAAACGTACAGGTGAAGAGGTACATATGGAAAATGATCGTGATTACTGGTATCATGATTTAAAGGCACTACCTATTTCAAATGCTAAATGTGATACTGAAGTAATGGAGTCTGATGATTCGTTATTCTTACTCTATACATCCGGTTCAACGGGAAAACCAAAAGGTTTGGTTCATACACATGGCGGATACAGCGTTTATACTTCAACAACACTCCGTATGGTGTTTGATGTGAAACCCGAAGACCGTTTTTGGTGTGCAGCTGACCCGGGGTGGATTACAGGACACAGCTACATTGTCTACGGGCCACTTATTAATGGATCCACTATTTTTTCTTATGAAGGGGCACCAAATCATCCTTATCCTGATCGTTGGTGGAAAATGGTTGAAAAATATGGGATAACCATTTTGTATACTTCACCAACTGCTATCAGAGGCTTAATGCGCTATGGCGAATCATGGGTGAACAGGCATGATATTAGCACCTTACGATTACTTGGGTCAGTAGGTGAGCCGATTAATCCTGAGGCATGGAAATGGTATCATCGGGTTATTGGAAAAGACAAATGCCCGATTATGGATACCTGGTGGCAAACAGAAACTGGTGGGTTTATGATTACACCATTACCGATTACACCACTAAAACCGGGTTCAGCAACCAAACCATTTTTTGGTAATGAAATGGCTGTAGTTGATGATGATGGAAACGAAGTTGCAGCAGGCGAAGAAGGCAATTTGGTTATAAAATCACCATGGCCGGGAATGACATGCTGTATTAATAAAGATAAGGATCGTTTTTATGACACTTACTGGAAGCGTTACGAAAAGCAGGGTTGGTATAGTGCTGGTGATGCTGCCCGTAAAGATAAAGACGGTTATTTCTGGATTATTGGACGTACTGATGATGTGATTAAAGTAAGTGGTTACCGTTTGGGAACTGCTGAAATTGAAAGCGCGCTGGTAAGTCACGATTTGGTTTCAGAAGCAGCGGCCATCGCATTGCCTCATGAACTGAAAGGGAATGCCATTCATGCTTATGTAATCTTAAAGCACGGTGCAGAAGGTAAGCGTGAACTGGAAACAGAGTTAAGAGACCATGTTGCTAAAGTTATGGGGCCAATTGCAAAGCCAGAGGAAATTAATTTTGTTGATGGCTTACCAAAAACCCGTAGTGGTAAAATTATGCGCCGAGTTTTAAAAGCAAGAGCATTAGGTGAAGATGAAGGTGATTTAAGTACACTGGAAGAGTGAAATTGAATAATGATTTAGGTAATCGTAAATAGAAGAAATTTTATTTACGGTTACTAATTTAAAACCTTAGGGCAATCGGGTTTAATTTTATTTTGGTCACAATTATCATGAAGTTTGTTTCAAAATACCCCCCGTTTTGCGGGGCAGGCTGTGGCACGGCTTGTTTGTAATGAAAAACTGTACTTTTTTGATGGTATTTATGGTTTTTTAACTAATCCGTGCCACGGATCGTAGCAAAACTACGTTCGCTTTTTTAAGTCCGATTGCTCTGGCAATCCCAAATATTGAATTTACATTTCTGATTTAAATTACTATATTTACAATTCACATAACTACATAAGCTATATACTATGAAACAATTAGTAGAATATTTTACTCCCAACACAGAACAAAGCCTTTTTGAGAAGCAAAAAACAAAAGCTTTTATATATTTGGGCATGTTTGGTTTTGTTCTTGTGTCTTTTATTGTAATTCAGAATTTTCTTTTTTCTACCGATAATTTTTGGGTCTCAATGATATCTAGTTCTGTAATGGGTATTTTTATATTAATTACTTTATTTATCTTGAAAAACTCAGGAATTAAGCTTGCCGGCAATGTTTTTTCGGTTGGACTTGTTCTTTTGCTTGCTGCTGCATTGAATGTTCTTAATGAAGATATTTCTGCTTTATATAAATATTTGCAAGGGTTTTATACGATATTAGCTATTTTAAGTGTTGGTGTTTTATACGCCTCAAGGCAGGTTTTAATTATTAATGCCATTATCATACTTGCATCTACCACAAGGGTCTATTATTTTGCTATAGAACAATCACCAGATCAAATTGCATTATTACGTGCAGGATTTTTTAATCATGCTACCGCTTTAATCATTCTAACTTTAATTTCTTATTTTGCTGCTCAATTTGCCGAAAATGCTATAAATGCTGCTAATAAGGATGCAAAAACGAATGATGAACAAAATAAAAAGTTAAATGAAGTATTTAAATTGGTTAAAAATACCTCTCTGACTTTAAGTCAATTATCGAAAGAATTAGATGGATCGGCAAACTCACTTAGTTCAAACACCAGTGAACAAGCTGCTAATGTAGAAGAGATTTCAGCTACTATGGAGGAAATGACCGGATCAATTATTCAAAATGCAGAAAATATTGATACAACGGCTAAATCAATAAATAATACAACTGAGTTTGTTAAAAAGAGCGATGAAGTTATCTCCAATTCTTTATCGGCAATTAAAAATATTGATTCTAAAATAGGTTTGATTCAGGACATTGCCTTTCAAACCAATATATTAGCCATAAATGCTGCCATTGAAGCAGCAAGTGCAGGTGATGCAGGAAAAGGCTTTTCAGTGGTCGCTACCGAAGTGAAACGCTTGGCCGATGATAGTAATGTAGGTGCCAAGGAAATTGAAGATTTGGTAAGTATTGCCATGAAAGATTCTGATAAGGCCGGTAGCTATCAAAAAACAATATCGGATGATATTAAAAATGTAAACCAGGTAGTGAACGAAATATCAGCTGCATCATCTGAACAACGTAACAGTATAGAACAAATTAATAATTCAATTACCCAAATTAACGAAGGTGCGCAGGAAAATGCTGCAATTTCTGAAGAACTGGCAGCTTCGGTCAGTAATTTGGCTCTGCAGGCTGAAAAATTGAATGATATTTTGAATGAGAATGCAGTTTAACTTGAAACTTTTAGTTTATGGGGTTTTTGCTTGTAGAGACGCACGGCCGTGCGTCTCTACAAGCAAAAAAACAGAACTTAAATCTGAATTTGAAACTTGAAACCAGGCATGAACAAAATACTCGACTATTTTATAGGTGAACAAGAAATTGGGCTGTATGAGAGGCAGAAAACTAATGCTTTTATAATTTTTAGTACCATTATTTTCATTCTTATAATATCAGTAATAATACAGACTATTATTTATCCGGCAGATAATTCTGAAAACATTTTAGTGATGGGTTCTGTAATGGGATTGTTTGTGTTTATCAGTTTTTTTATTTTAAAGAAAAAGGGAATCAAAACTGCTGGAAATATTTTCTCTATAGTGCTTATTCTTTTGATTTCTTTGGCTTTAAATAACCTTGATAAAGATGTTTCAGTATTGTTAAAATACACACAAGGATTTTATACCATAATTGGGGTGTTTTCTATAGCTGTTTTATTTGCTTCAAGAAAAGTTTTAATAGTAAACATAATTATTATATTATTTACAACAACAAGAGTTTATCTTTTTGCATTACAACAATTGCCAGAAGAAGCTGAGCTTTTTACAACAGCTTATATACATCATACAATAACGCTGATAGCATTATTTGCAATTCTATATTTTGCAATGAAATTTGCAGAAAGAGCTATTAAAGATGCCAAAGAAGATGCCCGAATAAAAGCTATTCAAAATCAGGAGCTTGCAGCAAGTGAGGAAGAAATTAGAGCCAGTTTAGAAGAGCTTATAACTACTACAGATGCCCTGAAAGAAAGTAATGAAGAGCTGACTATTGCCAAAGGAAAAGCAGAAGAAAGTGATAAACTAAAATCGATTTTTTTGACCAATATGTCACATGAAATAAGAACACCATTAAACGGTATTATCGGTTTTTCTAATTTATTAAACACTCAGGAACAAACTGATGACACAGGTAAATATTATACAGAGATAATAAGCAAAAGTGGGGAGCAACTTTTAAAAATTATTGATGATATTATTGAAATTTCGCAACTCGAAACCGGGCAAGCCAAAATTCATACAAGTAAAGTTAATTTAAATTATCTTTTGCTAAACTTAATTGAAGAATACAAGT
>JAOZNO010000428.1 GCA_029933755.1 Bacteroidales bacterium
CGAGGGGAGTTCAGGAATATATGGGCGACAATCGCTCCATCTATTTAATGCATTTATAAATAAATATAAAGATAAAAATAGCCTGATACGAATGGATGATATTCATGAGTTTTATAACAAAAATGATGATATTAATAAACGTTTAAATGAAGATTTCATAAACTCACTAGTAGATCAGTATGATTATAATGTTCTGCAGGAAATGCGAGAATCCATATACTATTTTAACCAAAAGCAAATATCTAAAGATATTATGAATTATATGTATTGCTCTAATTTTGAAACAGGTACAAAAGTAGAGGTTATATATACGGGTGATAAAATTGAAGTAACAGATGAATATTTAAAAAATTTTGAAGCAATATTTTTGGGAGCAACCAGTACAAAAAAAATGCGTGATTCTTTCAAAATAGAAGTTCAAAGTGAGTATGTTTCTAAAATGCTTACGGACGAAATACAGGTAAAGAAAACTAAAATTCAAGATACAGTACAATTCAAAAACCTTTTAGACAAATACACCCATAGTTTAAAAGAAAATGCGCTTGCACCTCATATTGAAAATGAAAATTTCAGGAGAGCCGTAAAAGACTTTGGACAAGCCTCATTTAAAACCTACGATGGCAAACTTTAAAGGGATATTCAGCATTTATTAAATAATTTAGCAAAAAAAAATAATTATACAGAATTCGGTGCAAAACAAATTGTATTATATGCTTTAGATAAAAAACTACCTTCAAAGTTTTGATAAATTCTTAAAATCATAGAAAAAACACCATTAAACTGTTTGACATCAAAAATTTATGTTTACTTTTGCAAGCTATTTTTTAACGGTCGTCGACCGATTTTATACTGATGACTAACAGGACTAATATAGCTAACCTGTTATTATTAATAGTTTGACAAAATAATATCATAAAACATGATAAAAATAACTTTCCCTGATAATAATGTACGTGAATTCCCAAAAGGAGTTAATGCAATTGATATAGCAAAAAGTTTAAGCAACAGCCTTGCAAAAGAAATTACTGCTATAGAAGTTAATGGTGAAATATGGGATGCAACCCGTGCAATTAATGAAGACGCTACAATAAAACTTTTTAAGTTTCAGGATGAAGAAGGCAAAGATGCATTTTGGCACTCATCAGCACATTTAATGGCTGAAACTTTAGAATTTTTCTACCCGGGAGTTAAACTGGGTATTGGGCCAACCATAGAGAATGGTTTTTATTATGATATTGACTTACCCGAAGGGAAAAGCATTTCGGATAACGATTTTCCAAAAATCGAAAAGAAAATGCTTGAACTGGCCAGGCAAAAAAATCAGTTTATAAGAACCGAACAAACTAAGGCTGAGGCATTAAAATATTTTACAGAAAAAAATGATGAGTATAAGCTTGAGCTGATTTCTGAACTTGAAGATGGAACCATTACATTTTACGAACAGGGAAATTTTACTGATTTATGCCGTGGTCCACATATTCCGAACACAGGAATTATTAAAGCTGTAAAATTATTAAAAATTGCTGGTGCATATTGGCGTGGCGATGAAAAACGTAAGCAATTAACACGTGTTTATGGTATATCTTTCCCTAAGCAAAAAATGCTTGAAGAGTATTTGAATATGCTTGAAGAAGCTAAAAAAAGAGACCATAGAAAAATTGGTAAAGAAATGGAGCTTTTTACATTTTCTAAAAGTGTAGGGCAAGGTTTACCTCTATGGCTACCAAAAGGTGCTATGTTACGCGAACGATTAGAAAATTTCTTGAAAAAAATTCAAAGAGAGCATGGTTATGAGCCGGTAATTACTCCTCATATTGGACAAAAAGAACTTTATGTAACATCCGGGCATTATGCTAAATATGGAGAAGATTCTTTTCAGCCAATTAAAACACCTAATGAAGGCGAAGAATTTTTATTAAAACCAATGAATTGCCCTCACCATTGCGAAATTTACAAATCAAAACCACATTCGTATAAAGATTTACCCATCAGGTATGCTGAATTTGGAACGGTTTACCGATACGAGCAAAGTGGTGAGTTACATGGGCTTACAAGAGTTCGCAGCTTCACACAAGATGATGCACATATTTTTTGTCGTCCGGATCAGTTAAAAGAAGAATTTTTAAAGGTAATTGATATTGTTTTGTACATATTTAAAACTCTTGATTTTGCAAATTTTGAAACACAAATCTCTTTACGAGACCCTGATGATCATAGTAAATATATTGGTAGTGATGAAAATTGGAAAAAAGCAGAAAGTGCAATTATTAACGCAGTAAAAGAAAAAGGGCTAAATTCTGTAATAGAATATGGCGAAGCAGCATTTTATGGCCCTAAATTAGATTTTATGGTTAAAGATGCCATTGGAAGAAAGTGGCAGCTTGGCACCATCCAGGTAGATTATAATTTACCGGAAAGGTTTGAACTTGAATATGTTGGAAGTGATGATAAAAAACATCGTCCGGTTATGATTCATCGTGCACCCTTTGGCTCAATGGAACGTTTTGTGGCAGTTTTAATAGAACATACAGCTGGAAAATTCCCATTATGGCTAACACCTGAACAAGCTGTTATATTACCAATTAGCGAAAAATACAATGATTATGCAAAAAAAGTTTCAAATATTCTAAATAATTACGATATTCGCAGTTTTGTTGATGACCGTAACGAGAAAATAGGTAAAAAAATAAGAGATAATGAATTAAAAAAGATTCCTTACCTTTTAATTGTTGGAGAGAAAGAGGTTGATAGCGAGACAATTGCTGTAAGAAAACAAGGCCATGGTGATATAGGAACAATGGATATTAAAGAATATGCCGATTTTATTCGGTTAGAAATAGAAAAACAATTAGCAAATTAAGTTTAACTAAATAGGAGGACACTAAAATAGCTAAAAGATTTAAAAGAGGTTATAGAAAACCTGTAGAACAACAACCAAAATTTTGGATTAACAAACAAATTAGGGCAAAAACAGTCCGTGTTGTTGGTGAAAACATTGAAGAATCAGGAATTTTCTCTATTGAAGAGGCATTAAAAATGGCTCAGGAAATGGAACTTGATTTAGTGGAAATTTCCCCAAAAGCAAATCCGCCGGTATGTAAAATTATTGATTATCAAAAGTTTTTATATCAGCAGAAGAAGAAGCAAAAGGAAATGAAGTCTAAATCAACAAAAGTTACCGTTAAGGAAATTAGATTTGGTCCTAATACTGATGAGCATGATTTTAACTTTAAGTTAAAACATGCAATAAGTTTTCTTGAAGATGGTTCAAAAGTAAAAGCCTTTGTTTTCTTTAAAGGTAGAACCATTATTTACAAAGAAAGAGGTGAGGTATTGCTTTTAAGATTAGCTCAAGAGCTTGAAGAATATGCAAAAGTTGAGCAATTACCTAAATTGGAAGGAAAACGAATGATTATGTTTTTCTCGCCCAAAAAGAAAGTATAGAATTTTATTTCAATTATTTATATATTTAAAAGAGTAGTAAGATGCCTAAAATGAAGACGAATTCTGGCGCCAAAAAACGTTTTAAGTTAACTGGTTCCGGTAAAATCAAAAGAAAGCATGCTTTTAAAAGTCATATTTTGACAAAAAAGTCGACTAAAAGAAAGAGAAACTTAACTTATTTCACCACTGTTAGTAAAAGTGATGAGAATAATATTAAGCTTCTTCTTGCAATGAAGTAGTGTTTTAAAATTAGTAATTAGTTTATTAAAAAGGAGTTATTAACCAGAGATTTAGTATTAAAGATTCCATAAAAAAAGAAGGGACGCTAAATATCAAAAAAATTAGAAATTATGCCAAGATCGGTAAATGCAGTAGCATCAAGAAAAAAGAGAAAAAAAATCTTAAAACAGGCCAAAGGATACTTTGGTAGAAGAAAAAACGTTTACACCGTTGCAAAAAATGCTGTTGAAAAAGCTTTACAGTATTCATATCGCGACAGAAAAAATAAAAAACGTAGTTTCAGAGGTTTATGGATTCAAAGAATTAATGCAGGAGTTAGACAGTTTGACATGTCTTATTCTGAATTTATGGGTAAAATTCATAAAAAAAATATTCAACTAAACCGTAAGGTTTTAGCTGATTTAGCAATGAATCATCCAAAAGCATTTGAATCCATTGTAAAAGAAGTGAAAAAGTAAGGTCTAAGACTTAATTCTATTAAGAGCTTCCAAGCTGTTTATTTGTAACTTACATTAACAAAAAGCAGAAAAACTTCTGAGGGAGTACTTAATATAATTTTATGATAAAATTTAATGCTGTTCGATATTCGGGCAGCATTTTTTATATGTAATTATTTTGCAACTATTCAGTATAATTATAGACCTCACAAACAATTATATGCCACAGATTCAT
>JAOZNO010000429.1 GCA_029933755.1 Bacteroidales bacterium
GCGATTAGAATCGCTTAAAGCTTAAGTCTATTACTCAAACTTTGACACTTGACTTGACACCTAAGCCAAAGACAATAATAAAATAGCCACTGGATGGAAGAGAGATTCAAATTAATGCAATCTTATGACACTGCCCTTTCCTTAATAAATTTGTACCATCCCTCAAGTCCCGATTTCAAACTATAAATATCAGAAAAGCCATAATCTGCTAATAGAATATTCATTAGAAAAAAGCTATCAACACCATGTGCACAATATGCTATAAGTTTTTTATCTTTAGGCAGGGTATCTATTTTGTCGATTATTTGTGAAAAGGTATCAGAACAGCAGAGTTAATTGGTTTTAAAAAACTAGTACTTTCCCTTAAATCAAGAATAAATAAATCTTCATTTTTATCTAGTTGTTCCTTAAGCTCTTTAGGAGTAATTACTTTATTGTAATTCATAAACTTGGTTTACAATATTCTTCATAATTAATTAATCCATCAATATCAAAATTTTCGTCATTGCGAGTCAATGCATATTTATACGTAGTGTTATTTTTCATATCATATATGAAAGCTTTCCCGGATAGCACTTCGCCAAGGCCGGTAATAATTTTTATTACTTCTCCTGCCTGAATGGCTCCTATGATTCCAACAAGAGCTCCCAACACACCCCCTTTACCTGATTCTAATATTTTTTCAGACCTTGGAGGAAAAGGAAACATACACCTATAACTTGGCCCATTTTGAAAATTAAAAACGGATACCATTCCCTGAAACTTATATAATGAAGCATGTACCATCACTTTATTTAGCATAATACATGCATCATTTAACAGGTAACGGGTTGGTAAGTTATCTGTAGCATCTACAACAATATCATAAGCATCAATAATATTTAAAACACGGTCATCTGTTAAAAAAATATTATGAACATGGCATTTAACAAAGGGGTTATATTTTGATAATTTCTTAGAGGCAATAATTGCTTTTTGTAAACCAACTTCATTTTTTGAAAACAATACCTGCCGTGCAAGATTATTATCCGACACTACATCATTATCTGCAATACCAATTGTACCAACACCTGCTGCTGCTAAATATTGAAGCACAGGTGAGCCTAAGCCCCCGGCACCAACTACCAGTACTTTTGCATTTTTTATTTTCAATTGTCCCTCGAAGCCAATCTCGTCAAGCAAAATATGCCTGCTATATTGATTCTGTTCCTGTTTTGTTAAGTCTGATTCGCCCATATAATATACTTTACTCTAAATTGAGTTTGTTTTTTTAATTGAATAAGATTATTAAGACTTGAACAGCTATTTTCATAAGCTTTTCCTCCAATAAACTCCACATTCAACTCAAATGGTTTTTATACAAATTAGGACAAATATATATAAAACTCAATAATATTTATAAATGGATTTACAAAAGATTATACGCTGATTATTTAGAGTTAGTCTTTAAAGTCGGGGCACAACTCTATTTGTTAGATATCCGGAATGCTAGCAGCATATTTTCAGCTTATTAATAGGTCGCACTCCGACTGTTTTTTTTTTGCGAGAACATTGACTTTGTGGACAAATTTCAAACTTGTGTCAAGTCATGTATGGCATTTCAGATGCAACTTTATCCGTCTGACCGCTCGGAGCGGTCTGACGGGTTTACATACGTTCGACTTACCCAAACTTTTTCACTTGACTTAACACTAGTCAAAAACAATATCGTGCAGTAATTGTAAGAAAATAGTAATTGTAAGAAAAACACTGAAATTTGCAAGAATACTCAAATAGGGGTGCTTAAAATAAAAACGAATTGACTCTTCACAATCTTTCCCCATTTTTTCGATCATCTTATTTCGCTGGCGAATATTTACATAAGTGGTGTAGGATGTCAAAATTACAGCAATAACAATAGATTCTATAATAAATTCAAGTGTAGGCATAAAACAGTTTATTTATTGGTTTTATACTTTAAAGTTAAGCATTTTTTATACAATTCCCAAATTAGCATATACGAAAAGGATATCAGTGAATTAACAATCTGACATCCTCACATCCTGTTCACTATATTTATTTCTTGCACAAAGTAATTAATAGAGCTAAGCCTAACTAATACTTTCAATAAGAATATCCAATACTTTTTGGGCTGCTATTGAAATAGATGTTCCGGGGCCAAAAATACCAACCACACCAGCATCGTATAGAAATTGGTAATCCTGATGTGGAATAACTCCACCTGCAATAACCATAATATCTTCTCGATCAAGCTTTTTTAATTCTTCAATTACCTGTGGTACAAGCGTTTTATGACCAGCGGCCAAACTTGAAACACCAAGTATATGAACATCGTTTTCAACTGCTTGTTTGGCACATTCTGCCGGAGTTTGGAAAAGTGGTCCAATATCTACATCAAAACCTATATCAGCATATCCGGTTGCTACTACTTTTGCACCTCGATCGTGTCCATCCTGCCCCATTTTGGCAATCATTATTCTTGGCCTGCGACCATCCAGTTCGGTAAACTTATTGGCAAGCTCTTTGGCTTTAGTAAAATCTTTATCCATTTTTGATTCTGATGAGTATATTCCTGAAATTGAGCGAATAACTGCTTTGTATCGACCTGCTACTTTTTCCATAGCATACGAAATTTCGCCCAGAGAAGCTCTTTTTTGCGCTGCTTCCACTGAAAGCTCTAATAAATTACCTTTTCCTGTACGGCTTGCTTCAGTAATTCTTTCAAGAACTTCCTGAACATCCAGCTCGTTTCGTTCAGCCTTTAATTGCTGCAAACGCTTAATTTGTGCTTCGCGTACCGAAGTATTATCTACTTCCAGAATGTCAATAGGGTCTTCCTTATC
This sequence comes from Bacteroidales bacterium, assembly GCA_029933755.1. Taxonomy (GTDB): domain Bacteria; phylum Bacteroidota; class Bacteroidia; order Bacteroidales; family NBLH01; genus NBLH01. The sequence continues at coordinate 2,844 of JAOZNO010000429.1, forward strand.
TAATTTGTATTCATTAACACCGACAATTGTATCCAGTCCGGCATCAATTCGGGCTTGTTTTCTGGCAGCGGCTTCTTCAATTCGCATTTTAGGAATACCAGTTTCTATAGCCTTAGCCATTCCTCCCAACTCTTCCACTTCTTTAATTAATTCCCATGCTTTTTCTGCCAATTCTTTGGTTAATGTTTCTACATAATATGAACCTGCCCATGGATCTACCGAGCGACAAATATTTGTTTCTTCTTGTATATAGATCTGTGTATTACGGGCAATTCTTGCCGAAAAATCAGTAGGAAGTGCAATGGCCTCGTCCAAAGCATTGGTGTGTAAAGATTGAGTATGCCCCAAAGTTGCGCCCATTGCTTCAACGCAAGTACGTGCTACATTGTTATAAGGATCTTGCTCTGTTAAACTCCATCCTGATGTTTGCGAATGGGTTCTTAAAGCTAAAGATTTTGGATTCTTCGGATTAAATTTATGAACAATTTTTGCCCAAAGCATACGTGCTGCTCTCATTTTGGCAATTTCCATAAAATGATTCATGCCAATTGCCCAGAAAAATGAAATACGTGGTGCAAATGCATCAATATCTATCCCAGCCTCTACACCTGCCTTAAGATACTCCATTCCATCTGCTAAAGTGTAAGCCATTTCAATATCTGCCGTTGCTCCTGCTTCCTGCATGTGATAACCCGATACAGAGATTGAGTTAAATTTAGGCATTTTCTGCGAAGTATATTCAAAAATATCAGCAATAATACGCATAGAAAATTCGGGTGGATAAATGTAGGTATTACGCACCATAAATTCTTTAAGGATATCGTTTTGTATTGTTCCAACTAATTTCTCAAGTGGTACACCCTGCTCTAATCCAGTAACAATATAAAATGCCATAATTGGTAAAACAGCACCATTCATTGTCATTGAAACCGACATTTTATCTAATGGAATTTGATCAAAAAGAATCTTCATATCCAAAATAGAATCAATAGCCACTCCAGCCTTACCAACATCTCCAACAACACGCTCGTGGTCAGAATCATACCCGCGATGCGTAGCAAGATCAAATGCTACAGAAAGTCCTTTCTGACCTGCGGCTAAATTACGGCGGTAAAAGGCATTTGATTCCTCTGCTGTTGAAAAGCCTGCATACTGCCGCACTGTCCATGGACGCATTACATACATGGTTGAATAAGGCCCATGCAGAAAAGGTGCAATACCTGCTGCGTAATTCAAATGTTCCATACCTAACAAATCCTTAGCTGTGTAAACCTGTTTTACCGAAATTTGTTCAGGCGTATTCCATAATTCAGAATTTTGTTCAGCTTGCTTTTCAACAGAACTATTTTCCTGTTTGATATCTATATTTTTAAAATCTGGTCGCATAATATTGTACTTTTCTACTTTTATTGAACTTAGCTTAATAAATAGCTGTTATCTTTTAATAATCTTTTTGGAAAGTAATTAGTTAATTAGTAATTGGTAATTAGTGTGTTGTGCTTTCAAAA
>JAOZNO010000430.1 GCA_029933755.1 Bacteroidales bacterium
TTTCACAAGCCTAGAACTTGGAATTTTCCATTCAAACACTTCGTTTCCGTTCAGGTACTAAATAGCTTAAAAAAACTATCATAACAGTATAAAGATATTATATTTTTAACAAATTTTCAATTTCCTTTTCCAATAAACTACTATTAATTTTAAAATCAGGAATTTGATAGCTTGTTAATTGTTTAATAGCGGTTTTGATATTAAATTCATTTTGATTTACAGAGTAAAACCAGTATTTTTCCTTTAATATTTTTGCAAGATACTCCTGCTCAGTTTGTCCGGGCGTTGGCACTAATATCGCATTTTTTTTTAGACTAATATAATCCATAATACTTGAATATCCTGAACGTGAAATAACAACTGGTGTTGTACTTATTAATTGACCCAAGTTTTCAGTTGATAAATGACTAACAAAATCAATATTGTATTTATTATAATCTGATAAAATACCTGGTTTACCCTGAACAATAAGTGCTTTTAATTTACATGTTTTGAGTTCCTTAATTAAAATTTGCTCAAAAACACTTCGCTGTGGCTCTGGCCCAGATAATATTGCAAGAATATCATATTTTTTTTCTTGTAATTCTATTCTTTTAAATCGAGATAATAAACCAACATATCGAATATTTTTCGGCATATTTTTCGGATGAGATAAAACTTCTGCCACATTATTATTACCCAAAAAATCCGGAACCCAACAAAGATTATATTTCCTTATAAACCAATAGTTAATTTTATTTACAAAGTATTTAATGGGGTTCATCCATTCCGGTAACTGAATTTCAAGCTGGTGAGTAATAAATATAGAATAAACATTTTTACTCCACAAACCATATCGGTTATCAGAAATGACAATATCAACATCATTATTTGCCAATATTTTTTTTAATTGCTTATGTTCATTTACTATTCCATAAAGAATTTTTGGCATTGAAAACAACATTTTCAACACCATTCGTTTTCCTTTGGGATATTTTATCTCAACCGAGGGGATTTTAATAAATGGAAGTTCAGGAAACTCTGCTTGTAAAAAAAGCAAAGGAGCTTTATCAGCTCCAATGATTACTTTAAAACCACTATCCAGTAATTTTTTAATGATGATAACATTTCTACTGGCATGTCCAAGCCCCCAGTTTAAGGGACAAATAAGAACCGTTTTAGACTTATTTGATATAATGCTTATCACCTAAATTCATCCTTTTTGATTTATTTCAGCTTAAATTTAATCGTTGAGTTATATTCAGGACTAATAACATCAAATAAACTGGCACTTAGGGTTGCTTTTTTCTTATCCTCCGATAATGACACATTTGGATTATCAAGACTTTTCACTTTCCTATCAAAAGTAAAAATGAGTTTATACTTGTAATAATCTTTCATTGAAGCCATTTCATCCGTATTTAATGAGTCATTATTTGACTTTACACCCTCGTAAATTAAGGTTTTCCCTTTTCTGGTAAAATAAACATGGTCATCATTATCTTCATTTTTAATAAAAGCAGAATTTCCATCGTCTGATGCATTCATTGCTTTGTTTAAAATGTCAATATCAATAAAATCATAACTCAAAAACATAAGTTTACCATCATCCTGCCATCCATACTTAATATTTGTTAAGCCAATTCCTTCTAGTTTTTCCGCACTTTCTTCAAAAGCAAAGTCAAGTGAGTCTTTCATGGTGGCGCTTTGAGTCCCGGTTGAGTCCATTCCAGCCATCATTTCCATAAATGTACCCATATCAATTGCAATCTTAGCTGAACCCGAAAAATCTTTCTTAAAATGAAATTCCTGAGTAATGGTACAGCTGGTAAAAATCAATGTAAGAAAGAAGATAATAAAATATGTTTTTTTCATGTCTGTTTATTTTAGATATTTTAAGATTTAGTTTATTTGAGTTTTTTGGATATCGTAAAAAAATAATTAAGAGTGACAATTATTGATAGCAAACTATATTCGGACACCTAATACCAATACATCATCAACCTGTTCCCTACTTTTTTTCCATTCAACAAATGATTGATTTAGTATATCCTGCTGTTCTTCCATTTTTTTATCAGCAATGGAAACTAATAGCTTCCTAAACCTGGCTTTATTGAACTTTTTTCCTGTTTCTCCACTAAACTGATCGTAATACCCATCTGAAAACAAGAAAACAGTATCATTTTCCTGTAATTTAAACTGAATATTTGTAAATGGATATTCTTTTATATGACTACCTATAGGTTGTCTGTCTGGTTTTATTTCAATTAAATAATAATTACTATTGTCTTCTACATATTCTTTTATTCTGTCACCCTCAAGGTTTCCCTCCACATTACCGGCAGTCCTTTTCCTAATAATATAAACCGGATTATTTGCTCCCGAATATTGCATTTGCATCGTATTCGTATCAATAGCACAAATGGCAAAGTCCATTCCATCTTTGTTTTCATAGTACTTACCTGTTTGCTTTAAGGATAACTTTATTTGGTCACGAAGATTATCAAGTACTGTAGAGGTTTTTGATAAATTATCTCTACGTACAATTTCATTCAACAAAGTAATACCCAGCATACTTAAAAAAGCTCCAGGAACACCATGTCCGGTACAATCAGCCACAGCCATTACGGTATAGTTATCAATTTTCTTTACCCAATAAAAATCCCCACTAACAATATTTTTTGCTCTAAAAAACACCAGGTGCTCTGAAAACAGATCACTTAAAGAGTCTGCATTTGGTAAAATTGCTGTTTGTATTCGTTTGGCATAATTAATACTGGAAGTTATTTGCTGATGACTTTTTTCGACTTCCTCCTTTTGTAATGATATCACAGTATTAGCTTCCGACAAGCTATCAGCAATCGTTTGTATTTCTTCATTTTGGGTATTCAGTTCTTCGTTTTTAAATAAAACACTAGCTTTTTGACTTTCTAATTCTTTATTTGCTTTTTTTCGGGAATGATTTAATCTAAGCGAAATAATTAGAAAAAACACTCCAAAAAGTAAAACAATACCCAAAACAATAATAAAAGCCCGTTGATTTTCTTTTTCGCTATTAAGCAGATTAATTTGGTTTTGTTTTCGTTCTTGTTCCACTAAATATTGAATATTTAGTATCTTTTCAGTTAACTCTTGATTAAATAGACTGTCGTTATACTTAAAAACGATTTCAAGCTTTAACAAGGCATCTTTGTAATTAGCAGTAGCCTTATTAATATCTGCACAAGTCTGATACGCATCTCTTATTCGCAACTTTGAGCCTATTTGTTTAGAAATTACAAGGCTTTTGTCGGCATATTTTTTACTGGGTACATATTGCTTTTTGTTTAAGTAAAGGATTGCTGCCTTGTTATAAATATCTGCTAAAAGATCTAGGTCGTTATTCTTTTTTATTCCCAAAAGAGCTTTATTATAATAAGCAATTGCTTTTTCAAAATTATTTTGGGCAGCATAAACATCTCCAAGATATTTAGATGAAACAGCTATTTTCGCTTCATCATTCATCACTTTCCTTATTTTCAGAGAACTCAAAAAATATTTTTCCGCTTTAGCCAGATTATTAGCTAAAAGCTCTGCCCTTCCCAGGTTTAGATAACAATATGAAATCATTCCATTATTAGAAATAGAATTAGCAATAGCAAGACCATTTTTAAGATTTATGATTGCCTCATTGTGGTTTTTTTGGTATAAATACAGATTGCCAAGGTTTATATATGCATAGCCTTGTTGTTCCGGAATATTATATTTTTTTGCCAACTCGAGCCCTTTAAAATAAAAATCAAATGCCTGTGAGTAGTTACTTATATTTCTGTATGCCACTCCTGTAAAGCTATATGCTTTCACAATACCTTCTTCATAGTTTATTTCATTCGCCAGTTCAATTGCTTTTTCACCATAAACTATTGCATTTCCCGGTTCTGAATTTCTAAGTTTCCAGCATAGCTTTGTATAAATATCAACCTTAGTAGGATTATCAGCCTTTTTTAATAAATTATTAAGACTATCAATAGAAGAATTACTTTGTGTAAAACCCCAGAAAGAGTTTAATAGGAAAGCTAAAATAAAGAATGACTTTTTAAGCATGATATCTTTTTAGAGTTCAGCTCTAATTAGTGTTTGTCTATAATATCAGTGTTTTACGTATTTTTTTGTTTTTTACTATTTTGAAGTGTGAACAGTATTCAGTTATCAGTAGGCAGACTTTGCAGAGCCACTGCATACTGTAGGCTGATTACTGCCAACTTCTCATATCTTTTAATTAAAGTTTAATACATCTAAAAATTGACAAAGCTTGACTTTATGGACGGACTAATTAGAGTGTGTCCATAAAGTCAGCGTTTATGTATTGTTTATGCGTTTTAC
>JAOZNO010000431.1 GCA_029933755.1 Bacteroidales bacterium
TCAATTTCCTTAATCCAATTCCTGTCAGGGCAATCGTTTTTAAAATATTATCGGTGTTCTGCACCTTTTTTTACCTATTAAATTAATATTCTACAAATATTTTCGGTGTTCTATACCTATTTTTCTTAAGGAAGTGGCAGAGCCACGTTAATATTTGTAGGAAAATTAGTAAAATCAGAATTAGGTGCAGAGCACCGATAACAAATAGTTTTAAAGGCGATTGCCCTGCAATTCCTGTATTAAAATGAGTGGGCTCTGGTTTAAATGTTCTGTGCTCCCTGAATAACCTTTAAGCGGTTACAACCGCTAAAAGGTAGTTTGAATTTTTCAGCTTTTTAGCGGTTTGTACCGCTTAAAAGCTATGTTTTGTGCAAATAACCCCAGAACAGCTAAACTTAAGCCAGTGAGTGATATAAGTGATTGTTGCTCTTATATTTATAAATATCCCTCATGAAACCAAATGGTTTCTATTATAGCTTTGTAATTCCTTAATATCTTTAAAACCATGAGTTGGCAAAATGGGTTTTTAAAATGTTTTTTACTATTTGAAGCACATTTGTACTGTGTTGTTTATGAGTGATATATCTGCTTAAAATTCATTTAATACACTTGCTGATACTAAAACCAAAGGTTACCTTTTCAAATAATTTGCATTAATAATAAAGCTTAGGCATAAAAATCAGCCAGGTATCTTGTTTAAACTTAGTTTTAAACAGTTAGCTGTCCAGTTTTTATAAAGCATTATACAAAAATGTATGGTGTAATTTGTCTAACTTTTAAATTAATCAAATGAAACATCTATTAATTATTTTAAGTATTACAATTAGTGTAAATAATTTTAGTCAGACTAAATTAACCCGAGTAAAGCATATGAAAAAGTCTACTCGTAAAGCTTACTTGCAATATAAACTTGACAGACTGAAGGAAACCACATTCAGGTTTCCATGTGGTGATTCTGTTGGCACAGGCTATTATATAGCACAGGGATTTCAGGATAATATTAATGGTTGTGGAGATCATTTAGGTCTTGATATTAATGGTTTGGGTGGAGGAGATACCGATCTGGGTGATACAATTTATTCAATAGGCTATGGAATAGTTGCACAAGCTGACAGCTCCGACTATTTAGCAATTTACTATAAACATCATGGCAAAATAATAAAAACAGTTTACTACCACTGCAAAGAAATATTTTATAAAGCCGGTGACTTAATACCTAAAGGGTATCCAATAGCCACCATTGGCAATAGTGATGGGATATATTTGGCTCACTTGCATCTGGAAATTATTACTGACACCATAATTTCTTGTGGATTTTATGGTGAACCTAAAGGATTTATTGATCCTATTGAAATACTCCCTTTTCATGAGAAAAAAAAGAAACTTATACAAAAAGAAAGACGTGATTTATACACCATAAATAAAAATATAAAATGAAACACTTTCTTATTATTTTATTATTTGGCTGTTTGAGTATTAAAACTTATTCGCAAAACGTTAGCGAGCAGCTAAAACGGTTAAAGTTAATTATGCTACCGGAAACAACATTCAGATTCCCTGTTGGCGATTCTGTTGGAAATGGCTACTATATTGCTAAAGGATTCCAGGAAGAACATTCTTATTTTGGAAAACATCTTGGAATTGATATTAGCGGTATTGGTAAAGGCAATTCTGATTTAGGAGACACCATTTATTCTATTGGGTATGGGCTAGTAGCATTCGCATATCCTGATGAATATTTAGCAGTGTATTATAAGTATAATGGTGAGTTCCTAAAAACGGTCTATTATCATTGTGATACTGTCTTTTGCAAAGCAGGTGAACTTGTACCTAAAGGGTATCCCATAGCAACTATTGGTAATAGCAAAGGAGCCTATCTTGCACACCTTCATTTGGAAATGATTAAAGACACTTCAATCTACTTTGGTGGCTATGGTGACTCGCATGATTACAGTGAACCCGATGCTCCTTTGCTGTTTTATGACCCTGAACCCCTATTGCCCTTTCATGAAAAACAATAATTAATCTTTTAAGTAATTAACTATGAGACAATTAATAATAATTATCAGTTCTGTTTTATTATTTTCAATTAGCAATACGGGATGTAGCCATAAAATGAGTAGGTGGTGAACACAAAGATGATAAATGCTTCTACTTTAAAAGAGGTGATTTTGTAGGAAATGCCAGTATGTTTGGGATATTAACAAGTAATAAAGATTTTAAAACAAATTAAAATGAAGAAAAAATTAATTATTTTAAGTGCAATTGTGCTAACTATTATATTATTGATTGCAATTCCTCTGATAAAAACAAATTTAGAAGCAAACAACTGGTATGATAACGACAAGGAGTATTACATAAAATACGCTAACACCATTGACAGCCTAATAAGATTAGATGTAACCAGTGATGATATGATTATACTTGGTACAGAAGGTTATTCCGGCGAACTACTATTTATTAATTATTTAATGGCAAGTCTGGGCTACGGTCAGATAATAATGGAGTTTCCGGAACTGAAGAATAAGTACATAGGCTCAATGGAATATTGTATAGACAAAATGCTTACAGACCAGGAAGTTAAAAGCTTTGATACAGATTTGTGGGATGAAGATCCTGTACACGGAGTTTTGAACGGTACAGATAAAGCACATGGAGCTTATTTATGTTATATAAATGTAGCCCTTAGTATGCATAATCTGATAACTGAAAACTCTAAATATAAAGAGCTAAATAAAAAAGTGACTGAACATTTAGTTGTACAATTTAACAATTCACCTGTTAAACTCATAGAGAGTTATCCTGATGATTATTACCCTGCTGATGTTTCCTCTGCAATGGGTTCATTAGGCTTATATGCTAAAGCTACCGGAATTAAATATGAGGAAACAATAAATCAGGCCTTAATCAGGTTCGACACGCTATATTCAGGAAAACAAAATGGTTTAATTGTGCATAGTGTTTATTTAGAAGGAGACCATGTTGTATTAGGAGATGAACGTGGTGCTAGTACGGCTTTAAGCTCCTATATGCTATCTTTTGTAGATAAAGACTTGTCTAAAAAACTATTTGTGAATATGAAAAAAGCCTTATACGAAAACAACGGCATATATGCAGGCATACGTGAGTACCCAAGGGGAGTTGATGGAGTAGCAGATGGTGACTCGGGTCCCATTGTTAAGGGTTTAGGTGTTTCTGCAAGTGGTTTTGCTTTGGCAGCAGCAAAAGTCCATAATGACAATGAGGTATTTTCAGCCTTATACAAAACAGCTGCCATGGTTGGGAACTCCACAGTAGCTGACCATTATTTCGAGTTTGAAAGAGGAGCTTTTATAGGTAATACCATATTGTTTGCCATGCTAACTTCTACAAATGACATTTAAAATTCAAAAAAACAAATTAGATAAAAATGAAAAAACTATCCGTAATCATAATCATTTTAAGTGTGCTTTTTGCAGAACAAGTTTATGCAAACGGTGGTCCGTTTAATGTGAGCACTTTTAAAAAGACCGGAAACATTATGTTGATGAAAAAAGCAAATGTGAAATTACTTTCCGAAGACTTGTATATTAAAATCGTTGGTGATTACACCATTGTGAAAGTGAAATACAAATTAAAAAATAATGGAAAAACTCAAAAAATATGGTACGGTTTTCCTGTTGATGCATATAGTGATTGGGATGTGATGATGCATCCTTGGCAGTGGGACAATGACTATACTGTGAAATACTTTAAAGCCTCTGATAACTCAAAACCATTACATTTTATACACTTTAGCAACGACACTTCTTCTAATTTACCTGCTGAGAATGTTGCATTAAGAAGATGGTATGTAGTAAAAATGAATTTTAAAGAAGGCGAAGTAAAACATTTGAACATTGAATATAAAGTAAGAAATTCATCACGTGATATGAGAATAGGTGACAAATGGTTACCAAGATATTCAAGTAGGTATTTTAATTATGATTTATCACCTTCCGGTTATTGGGGTGATGGTGTAGTTGATGATTTTTCGGTAACTATTGACCTTACAGAACAAATTAAACGTAAAATGCCTTATAAAGTAGTAGGTTTAGATGGTATTGTGCAAAACGATACAGTTTACCATTTTAAAGTGAAAAATTACGACTTGAAAAAAGCAGGAAATCTCAGTATTGTTTATAATTATTCACATCTAAAATTAGCTGAAAGAATTAAGAAGAATCATATCCCTTACAATATGATACGTTCAATTAAAACATCTTCTAATACAGAAAATGCTAAGTATTTGATCGATAATGACCCGTCAACCTCTTGGACAGGAAAAAAAGGAGACTGGATTCAAATTGATTTT
>JAOZNO010000432.1 GCA_029933755.1 Bacteroidales bacterium
TGTAAAAATTGCTCTTGCATATAAACGAATTCTCAAATTTGAAAATGTATCAAAAGAGAAAGCTGAAGAAGTATTTTCGCTAATTTTAAACAATTCACCGGTAAATTCAGAAGATTTAAAAGCTTTACAAGATTATCTGGTACACCGGATTTTAGATTTGGTTGATGAATTTGATTTACCTGTACAAATTCACACAGGGCTCCATGCAGGTAATGGAAATATTATTACTAATTCAAAGCCTACCCATCTTGCCAATCTGTTTATGGAATATCCAGATATTGATTTTATTCTTTTTCATGGTGGCTACCCTTATGGTGGGGAACTTGGAACATTGGCCAAAAACTTCCCTAATGTATATATTGATATGTGTTGGACTTATGTAATATCACCGTCATACAGTGAACAATATTTACACGAGTGGATTGAAACAGTACCTGCAAATAAGATTATGGCTTTTGGCGGTGATTATAGTTTCGTTGAAGCTGTTTATGCTCATTCCATTATGGCCAGGCAGATTATTGCAAAAGTATTAATTGCAAAAGTTACCGACAGGTATTTAACTGAAGAAGAAGCTATTGATATTGCTAAAATGATTTTAAGAGAAAATGCGATACGAGTATTTAATCTATATGGGAAAACCGATTTATTTGATAATGTGGGAGTATTAAAAAAGCAAGGGTCTATTCATGATTGGTGGGAAATTCATAAAACAGATAAGGGTTTTATCCGTAGCTGGAAAGTAATTGGCACTTTTGATTTTGGTTCAGGGATTGACAATGATTTTCCACCAGAAAATGAAATAAAATTTGATAAAACGTATCCTGGGAAAGGAGTACTTATAAAATGGGAAACGGAAAATACTTCAACATCTGGATATCTTAATTTAATATCCACCTTTAGCAAACGAAATGCAGATATAAACCCACGTTCTGAAGGAATTGCCTATGCATATACTGAAGTAATTAGCCCGGATGCAAGGAAAGTTAAAATAACACTTGGCAGTAATGATGGTGCAAAAATGTGGATCAATAATAAGACTGTATATAACAAACATGCCGGGCGGAATGCGGTTGCTGATCAGGAAATACTCACTGTGAAATTTAAAAAGGGAAAAAATAGAATTTTGGTCAAAATTGAAAACCTCGGTGCAAGCTGGGGACTTTATTTAAGAATTATTGATCCTGAGAATGAATTGAAAATTAAAAAGTTTGAAGACTCGTTTTAAAAACCAAATGTAGTTTGCCTTAAGGCTGAAAGCCTTTTAACATAAAAACAGGGCAACGCCCTGTGTACAAAGAGCAGTATGAGTAACAGCCCTGTAAGGGCGTAAGCAGTGACAACTAAGAAATTTAATGAATCAACACTATTTTATATTTGAATTATGAATAAGCTATCAAACAAAAACAGGGCATTTGCCATTTCTAAATGCTTTTTTGCATTATCCCTTCTTTTTTTTGCAACTACAAGTTTGTACGGACAGGGGAAATTATTACGTGGTGAAAAATGGCAGAAATTTGATATGAAAAATGCTACTGCTGATTTTTATGTCGCTACAAATGGAAATGACAGTTGGTCTGGCACATTGGCTGAACCCAATGCAAATAAAACGGATGGCCCTTTTGCAACATTAGAAAAAGCACAGAAAGCTGTTCGCAAGCTAAAAGCGGATATTTACAAACCCAAAAAAGATCCGGTTGAAACACGATGGATCGGATCGCCACACAAATTAGGAAAGGGAAAAGATATTGTAGTTTTGATTCGTGAAGGTTATTATTCGCTTGAAAAACCACTTGTTTTTTATCCTGAAGATGGTGGCGAACGTGTAGAAACCAATTTACCAACCGGAGCTTTTGAGTACCATAAACTACGTGACCACTATGTGACTTATGCTGCCTATCCAGGCGAAAAACCAATAATTTCAGCGGGAAAACAAATTTCAAACTGGAAACAAAAGGGTACTATTTGGACTACTAAAGTAAAGGATCATAAGGTTGAGATGTTACTTGTGAATGGCAAGCTTCAAACATTAGCCCGTACACCAAATACAGGGTATTTTACACCACCAACTGTGTCAAAAACTACAAATGAACTGCCTTTCAGAAAAGGTGATGTAAAAAACTGGACAGACATGGAGGATAACCGTGTAATAATGCTTTTACGCTGGCATGGTGGAAATAATTCATTTGTAAAAGTTGATGAAAAAAATAAAATTGCCTATTTCAAAAAACCTGAATCCGGTGTTGTAATTGTTCCACCTCGTTACTATGTAGAAAATGTTAAGGCTTTGTTAGATATGCCGGGTGAATGGTTTTTCGATAAGAAAAATAACGAATTGAGTTACATTCCTGAAAATGAAAACAGCGACCCTAATAATTCAAAAATCTTCTCATCACAACTGCATCAACTGGTTTCCATCCAGGGAGAAAAAGGTAAACCTGTTAGAAACTTAAGATTATACGGATTAACATTTGAAGGTAGTTTACCTGGCAATAATGCAATTACGGTTGAATATGCCCACGCATTTGAATTGGCAAATTCAGAAATACGCTCTTGCGAAGGAGCTGGAATTCGACTGAATAAAGGTTGTTACCAAACCCGTATTTTTGAAAATCACTTCGAGAAAATAGAAAATATGGTTATTATTGTTGATGGCGAGCATAAACCCGAAGGGGCAGAAGATATTCTTCGCGAAACAACAATTTCATACAATCAAATATATGATTGCGGTGGTACTAATATTTATGCGGCTAACACACTTTACACAACTATTTCACATAACTATATTACAAAAACCAGGGGTCGTTATGCTATTGATGTTGGACGCTGGAGTAACCTTGAAGAAGCAATAGATGGTAATTATTTGGTTGAATACAATCACCTTGACGATGTTCAAAAAGATGCGGACGATTCAGGTGCTATAAAAACAACCGGACTGACTTTCAACTCAGTGGTTCGTCGTAATTTAATCCACGATGTTAATGCAGGTTTTTTCAATGATAATGTGGCATTTTGGTTTGATAATATGTCATCGCAATGGATTTCGGAAGAGAATATTTACTACAATTTGGAACAGGGTGAAATGAAATTGTGTGCTGCCAATCTGGTTGATAACATTTATCGTAATAACTTCAAAATAGATCCGCCTAAAAATAAGCCGGAAATGATTATTGATGGTGAACCTGAGATTGAATACAGTAATTTATTAGTTTCTATTTCACAAAAAAACGTTTCAGGAGCTGCTGTAACAGGAAGCATTGTTAATGTAAGTGCCAAACTAGATAATGTGGGTTCTACAGGAGTAGCCTCCATCGATTTTTATCTGGACGGGAAAATTTATGTAAAGAAAATATTCCCACTAATTCATAATAATTCGAGCACAATAACTTTTAACCTGCGTATTTATGAACCAGGCAAACATGAGGTGGCAATCGGTGAAACAAAATATCAATCTTTTAATGTTGAAGGCGATAAACCTGCATTTGTTTTTGAAGACTTGAATCTATCTCAAAACAGAATTCCTGCAGGAGAAAGAATCACAATAAGTGCCACTGTGAAAAATCTGAAAAATTCAACACAAAAAAATAAGGTGCAACTATATGTTGATAATAAAGTTGTTGATGAAAATAAAATTAGTATTAATAAAAATGGAACAAAAATAATTGAATTCCAGTTCACCCCAAAAGCAGGTGAACACATTGTACGAATTGGAAACAGTACTGAATTGAAGCTTTCTGTGTACAAACAAAAAAAGCTTGCTATTTCAAAAACAACATTAAAAACCTACACATCACCAACTGCAGAACCTTCTGAGATGGAGTTTGATGTAAAAAAGAATATCTATAAAATTAAGGCAAGTGGTTCTGATTTTTACCATGCAGAAGATTCTTATGCAGCCATTTTTACCGACAATGTAAAAGGTGATTTTGTAGCAACCGTAAAAATTACGGCTTTTGGTAAGCGAACCCACGAATGGTTTCGCTCAGGATTGTTTGTTCGAAACGATATAACAAAAAGTTTTGATACAGAACCCGGAAGTAAAGCTTCGGTTTTAATGTTTGCAAGTACAGGAAGAGCAGGAATTAACTACGATGAATTTGGCGACGGATGCATGCATAAAGCAAGCAGCGAGAATATTCCCGAAAATATTGATGTTCCCATTTGGTTGAAATTGGTTCGTCATGGAAACAGTTTTACGGGTTATGTTAGTTACGATGGTATAAATTGGGCTGTTGAAAGACAAACAAACGACATCCCCGGATTAAACGCTGCAGTTGATATTGGTATGGCTGCTGGTGCGCCCGACAAAAAACAATATTGGGTAGAATT
>JAOZNO010000433.1 GCA_029933755.1 Bacteroidales bacterium
CTTTAATTTCATTTTTAATTTCTTTAGTCGTATGGTTTATAATATGTTTTTTAACAGCTATTATTGGTGTATAGTATTTGGTAAAAAGAGCAGGGTATTTTTGTTTTTTTATGAACTGATAATTGAAGATAGCCCCCATAATTATAACAATTCCCCCTTTTGTAACCAAAATGACAATCAATTCCCTTCTTTTTCAATTACTTTGTACTAAATAAAATATAAACAGATTAAATGTCTATAATCATTTTTTAACATGCACAATAATTGATAAAAATAATAATTCGTGCATTCGTGGCTAAATTAAAAAAATATGAAAAAGAAAATAGGAGATAGAGTTACATCAATAATACTTCCGGCAATTGATGGTAGTGAATTTAATTTGGATAGCCTGCAAGGAAAACGGTATATGATTTCATTTTTACGTTTTGCTTCTTGTCCGTTTTGTAATTTAAGGATAAACCAGTTAGTGAGTGGATTTAATGAATTTGGTAATAATTTTACCATTGTTGCTATTTTTGATTCACCTTTAGATAATTTACAGAAACATGCGGGTAAACATAAAGCACCATTTCCAATTCTTGCTGATCGAAAAAATACTTATTATAAAGCCTATGGTGTAGAGCGTTCATTTTTTGGCATGATGAAAGGCATGATTGCCCGTTTTCCAACCCTAATGAAAGGGATGTTTAAAGGCTATTTACCAATAATTTTTAAGGGTAATTTGCTTACTATGCCTGTTGATTTATTGGTAGATGAAAATGGAGTTATCCAAACGGCCTACTACGGAAAAGACGAAGGCGACCATTTGGATTTTCAAAAAGTTAAAGCATTTGCTTTATGAAAACAGCATATTTTCAATAAAATTTCTATAATCTTTTATAGATCTGCTAATTACATCGTGGGCTTCTTTTTTACCATAAATGTGGGTTACTTCACAATCTCTTTTTTCACCAGGCATGTCTTTGTAGGTTAAGAAGTAATGCCGCAACCTATTAATCACCGCCTCTGGTAAATCAGTAATTTCTTTATATTGGCTATAAACTGCATCATTTTTTAAAACGGCAATAATTTTATCATCTGCCTCATTACCGTCAATCATTCGTAGTCCGCCAATAGGTACAGCTTGTACAAGAATATCACCATGAGTAATTTCTTTTTCGGTTAGTACGCAAATATCCAAAGGATCACCATCTCCCACAATTTCCGGTCTTTTTAAAATAGTCGCACTTTTTTTTGCCACATTGGTATCACAATAAGTTTGAGGAATAAATCCGTATAGTGCAGGTAAGATACTTGAAAACTTCTGTGGACGGTCAATTGAAAGGTATCCACTTGCCTTATCAGCCTCATATTTAACGGTATCTGTTGGTACCATTTCAATAAAACTGGTAATTATTTCGGGGCTATCTTCGCCAATTTCAATACCATGCCATGGATGCGACTTATATCGCAGTCCCATTAATTTACCAATAGGGTCAATTGATTTATTACTCATTTTTTTAATTTTTCGTGACGCTCAAAAATATACATAATTCTTTAGGTTTTGTTAGAGAATAAGCAAAATCTTTAATATTTTACCCAAAATAGAGCTTAATTTTCTATTTTAGCGGTTTATGTAATATTATTATAAATGATAAAATTATTTTTAAATCCACTTATTGCTTTTTTGTTGATGGTTATGGTGAGTAGTTGTCAAACCAATAGTCAGTGCGAAAACTCTACAGAATCGCTGGTTAAAATTAATTTTTATGTTATGGAGGATGATCTTGAATCGGCAGTTTTTGTAGAGCCCATTTCTGTTTATGGCCTTGGACATAAAGATAGTCTGTTATATGAAAATGATAGTATTAGCTATGTGTTACTTCCTCTTATGCCAAATGGGGAGACATCAGAATTTGTTTTTGAAATAGGAAGCTATACGGAAAATATACTATTTACTTATAAAACATCAACTTATTTTGAATCAAAAGATTGTGGATTTATTGCTAATTATGAAATTGAATCAGTTAGTTACAGTAGCAATATTATTGATACAGTAATTATAATTAATAATGAAATTACGGTTGAAGATGAAGATCATGTTAAATTGTTTTTCATAAATAATAATCTAAAATAATGAGTTTACGCTTGAATATGAAGAGCATAATAAGATATTTATTAAGTAGTTTTTTATTATTTATTGTCGTTACAGGTAATGCACAAGAGGATAATAGTCTAAAAAAAGGTCTTAGAATTGGTATTGATCTATCTCCTATTGTTCTTATGGGATTTGATCCGGGAAGAGTGGGTGTAGCTATTGCAATGGACTATGAATTCAAAAAGAATTTTTTTGGAGTTATTGAAGGTGGGTGGCTTGATTACAAGATAGATCATCCGGAATATAATTATCAGCTAAATGGTATATATGCTTTAGTTGGTACAGATTACAACTTTTTAAAAGAGGAAGGCCGGGTTGATAATGATATCTTTTTTGTTGGTATTAGGTATGGTGCTAGCAGCTTTCAACAGCAAACAGATAATATTACATATACTAATTACTGGGGAACATTTGAAGATACTTATGAAAGTCAGCATTTGTTTGGACAATGGGCAGAGATTACTGGCGGATTGAAAGTAGAATTGTATTTTGCTAAGAATGTTTTTATTGGTTGGACTTTAAGAGCAAAAATTTTAATTTCGGGTAAAAATAATGATATTTTACAACCCTATGTAATTCCCGGGTATGGAAATACAGAAAAAAATCTAAAATTTGGATTGAGTTGGTTTGTTGCTTATAGAATTCCATTTAAGGAGTAAACCTTCTAAAACCTTCTAAAAGTTTATAAAGAGTACATTCTAAAGTGAATATTTTTATTATATACAGTATAATCAATTAGCTAAAAAACTAAATTATGGAAAAACAATCGGTTAAAAAAGTAAAGGAAATAAATCGACGTGATTTTTTGAAAACGACTGCAATAAGCGGTATTGGTTTGGCAGTTGCACCAAGCTTTACATTTATAAAAAATCCGAGTGGTGAAAAAGTACGTATTGCTTTTATTGGAGTAGGAGGACGTGGTAGAAACCATTTGAAGAATATACTGGATAGAGATGATGTAATTGTTCCTGCTATTTGCGATATCGATCCTAATGCAATTGCAAAGTCGAAAGAGATGATTGAGAGTAAACAAAAGCAAAAATTTGAAATATTCTCTGATAATGAAAATGCTTATTTAGATATGCTGGAACGTAATGATATTGATGGCGTTATCATATCAACCCCCTGGTTGTGGCATACAAAAATGACCGTTGCTTGTATGCGAGCTGGTAAATATGCCGGTGTAGAAGTTTCCGCGGCAAATACTTTAACAGAATGTTGGGATATGGTAAATACATACGAGGAAACAAAAGTACCAACTATGATTTTAGAGAATGTTTGTTACCGAAGAGATGTAATGGCCGTTTTAAATATGGCAAGGCAAAATGTTTTTGGTGAATTATTGCACGCACGTTGCGGTTACAGGCATGATTTACGTGGAGTGAAGTTTTCTCCGGGTGTAACTTTTGGTGAAGGTGCAAACGGTGAAGCTCGTTGGAGAACAGAACATTCTGTTCATCGCAATGCAGATTTATATCCTACGCATGGAGTTGGCCCGGTAGCTACATGGATGAATATTAATCGCGGTAACCGATTTGTATCAATGACTTCTCATGCTACAAAAGCTCGTGGATTAAAGAAATATATAATGGATCATCCAAAAGGAGGAGCTAATCATGCTAATGCAAAAATAAATTATAAGTTGGGTGATATTATTACAAGCCAGATAAATACAGCAAATGGTGAAACTATTTTGGTTACACATGATACCAATTCACCAAAACCGTATTCACTTGATTTTGAATTGCAGGGTACACAAGGATTAACAGAGTTTGACTATAATAAAAAAAGAATTTATGTTGAAGGAAAAAGCAAGCCTCATCATTGGGACGAAATGGACGAATGGTTGAAAAAATACGATCATCCCTTATGGCAAAAGCATGGTGAATATGCAGCAGGTTCCGGTCATGGCGGAATGGACTTTTTTGTGGATAATGCTTTTGTTGAAACGGTTAAGCGTAAAACCACTCCACCACTTGATGTATATGATGCAGCGGCATGGAGTGCAATTACACCGCTTTCTGAAAGATCGATAGCTGAAGGAAACGCACCTCAATATTTCCCCGATTTTACACGTGGAAACTGGATAAACAACAAACCCATTTTTGCAGTAAATGGGGACGAGTATTAGTAATTAGTTTATTAGTGATTGGTAATTATGATACTCTAACAAGCAAACAATAAAACG
>JAOZNO010000434.1:0-1018 GCA_029933755.1 Bacteroidales bacterium
GTTTTCACACAGTCTTTAAATGCCGCTGCTAATTATAAAAAATATTTTAAAAACACAGAATACTTAAACCTGAGCCTTGTAATTATCTAACATGTTGTGTTTCAATGATTAACGCAACGGCTGATTTACCTTTACTTTTTGCCTTAAACGCAATTGCATTAACTTGGAACTTTGTATCTATAGTTTTAACAAGCTTACCAGCCATAACCGTTCTTACGCGTGATACAAAATTTCCTGATGTACGTTCAATATCTCTATGTATTTGTTTAATATTAAGTGGTTTCAGGGAATAAACGACACATAAATAATCAGTACCAACCGTATTATCCATTTCAATATAATGCTCTTCACTTGGAATAGCCACATCGTTTTGTTTGTAATTTAAAGCCGGACTGATATTCGGTTTGTGAGGAAAAATTTCAAACACTTTAAGGGTAGCATCTGAACCAAAAGCATATACAAATGCAGGTTCATTATTAGAAATATAAATTCTAAACTTCGTTCCTGATTTATAGGCATTATTCATTTTATAATGTTTCCCTGTAAACTTGGCACTCATTGGTCTTCCATTTGATTCTATAAGTTTAATTTTTCCTGCAAGATCTGTGCTTGTACTTGAACTCTTCTTTGGTGTTTCAATCATTTCATAGGCATACTTTACCCACGTTTTAAAATCACTGTATTTAACCCAAATGTATCCATTATTTCCCCACGAAGTACCCCAACTATTTTGAATCTCAAATGCACCTCCATACTTATTATCATCATACCCAATAACACACATAGCATGTCCTCCATGATTTGATGCTGGATTTTCTGTAGGAATCCAATAATTTTTTGCTTTGTAAAATGAGCTTGGACATTTCATGCCAATAACAACCGGTTTACCTTGTGATAAGCTCTTTTTTACTGATTCTATTTTAAAATTTTCAGAATCATACAAACCAAATAACTTTGCGTAGTCCAGTATTTTATATTTTGAAGCTTTATTAAATAAATCAAATGGTATTGATGATGG
>JAOZNO010000434.1:1028-4312 GCA_029933755.1 Bacteroidales bacterium
TATCCTTATATTTAGCAACACCTTTGGTTTTCATAATTTCTAAAGCATCGCTAATTGAAGATCCAATTTTACAGCTAATGTCAGATGACATCTTTATCTGTTTATATACAAAACCGGGAGAAAATGTATTTGCATCAATAGTGGCTTTATCAGTCCATTCATTCTTTTTTGCTTCAAGAATGGTAAAAGCACAAAATGCTGATGACCAGCCAACGCAGGTTCCAAAATTACCCTGACTTTTTGGTGTAGGAGTCCATTTTTTTAAGGATGAAGACGAAGGTAAGCTTGAGCCATATAAACTCCGTGTAAGTGGAGCTTTCATTAAGTCTACACCATATTGTTCATCATTGAAATTTAGTCCGGTGCCCTGATTGTCTTCAACCTGAGCCAATACAAAAAATGAGCTCAATAAAACAAATAAAAAAGTCAAGGATAAAGTTTTCATAAGTATATATTTAGTGTGTTTTATTAATTTATCAATATAACAATAGAGCTTATTTATTAAAGTAAAAATCATCAAATATCGAAGAATTCTCCCAAGGTGTTTGTTGCTTACTCGATAATTTATAAACATTACGCCTGACCTCTTTAAATACATCTTCAATTTTTAAACCTTGTTGATTTAATGCTTTTAACAATTCTTGCGTATAAAGACCGTTACTTCCTGTACCATCTGCTGCAACAGAACCCGGTGCAGTGGCAAAAGCAAGGAATGTCCCAGAAGGAGCCGCCGCACTGGCTAAGCCATTACCTCCTTGATCAGATCCCTCAAATGGGTTGTTTCTACAAGCATCCAGTATAATAATATTCAAGTCATTTTGTGCATAAGCCATTTCACCCGTAATTCTACTCAGGTTAACAGCTTCCTCTTCAATATCCTGTAAGTTACCTATGTGTGCATCAACTGGCACTACATAGTTTTCACCACTTACCTGTAAACCATGACCGGCAAAAAAGAATAAGCCAACACCTTTATTTGCAGTTATTTTGTTACCAAACTCCCTAATTCTTTTTTTCATATCCTCTTGCGAAAGGTCAGTATATATCATTACTTCAAAACCCATCTTTTTTAATGTAGCGGCTATTGATTTTGCATCATTTTCAGGGTTTCTAAGTGGCCCCATATCATATTTTCCATTTCCAATAACCAAAGCATACCTTTTTTTATAGGCACTGCTACCAGCTTCATAATTAAATGTTCGAATTTCGGAACTTGTTTCACCAGCAATATTTTTTGTAACGACTCTTATTTTATTAATTCCCGGTTTTAAGTTTATTACTTTATTAAAAGTATGATCACATGATGCATCTACTACATTATAACCCCGCACAGCATTATTTAATGCAACTGAATCATTTATAAAAACCTTAAAATATTCAATTGCATCTTTAGATTTAACACATAACTTTAATTTTACATCTGCCTTAGTTGTGGTTATTACTGTTTCGAGTGGTTCAACCCATGAAATTATTGGCTTTTTAAAATCAGACTTTGGTTCACCTACAAATTTACTTTGCTTCCAGATTCCTGCCTTTGTACGTCCATCAGGAAAATAATAAGTGCCTTTTCCGTTATACTTACCATATTCAAATTCGCCAATATATTTCCCTTTATTATTTGCAAAAATAAAAGTACCTGAACCATGGTAAAGATTATTTGAAAATTCGCCAGCATACCTATTACCATTTGCCATAGTATATGTTCCCTGACCAGAATACTTACCGTTTCTGAAAGTCCCAACAAACCGATCACCATTTGATAAAACATATGTTCCATAACCATTATTGCAATTTCCTGAAACACAACCAGATTTACCTACATTTTTACCAATATATTTTCCTTGTTTAAAAAATCCTTCCCGAACTTTACCATTAGCAAATGTATATTTGCCATAGCCATTTTGTAAATTGTTCTGCCATTTCCCCTTGTATTTATCGCCTGATTTCCAGTAGTTTGTACCTGTACCATGTTTTTTATTATTTTTCCAATAACCTGCATATTTTTCACCAGTACGCCAATTATAAACACCGTATCCATTAGCACAGTTTCCAGAAATACAACCATAATTATTATTTCCAGTTCCGACAAAACGACCACGCTCCCACATACCTTTTTTTACTTCACCATTTACGGTAGTTAAAGTTCCAAAACCATGTCTAGCACTATTTTTCCATTGTCCCTCATATAAATCACCGTTTTCAGAATAATTTGTACCTTGTCCTTGTCGCATATCATTTACCCAGTCACCTTTGTACCACTCACCTGAAATGAAATAGTTAATTCCCTGGCCATTACGTTTTTTATCTTTCCAGTTACCTGCATATTTTTCACCAGTATTAAATACCCATGTACCATATCCATTATCGCAATCACCTGAAATACAACCCTTTTTTATAGAATTCTTCGAATATTTTTTTCCTTCTACCCAATAAGCTTTTTCAACTTTTCCACCTGAATAAAAATAGCTCCCTTCTCCATTTAGTTTATTAAATTTCCATCTACCTACATATTTATCGCCATTTTTATAAAAATATGTTCCCCATCCGTCACGGGTGTTGTTTCGCCAGTTTCCTTTATATTTTTCACCTGAAAATTTGCTTTTACTTCCAAAAACTAATGTACCCTGTCCATTTCTTTTATCATTTTTCCAATAGCCTGTATATTTATCTCCTGTTGCCTTATTTGTATATACACCAAATCCATTATATTTATCATTTACAAAATAACCTTTGTAGGTATCACCATCGGCTCTGTAAAATGTACCTTCACCATGAAATTTCATTTTTGAAAAGTAACCTACATATTTTGCACCGCTTTTGTATACCCAGGTTCCATAACCATTATCGCAATTACCAGATACACAACCTGTTTTCTGCGATATAGCATTTAAGTATACCATACTAAAAATAAGAATAATAGCTAATTTTTTCATCCTTCTATATTTAATTTGTTTTTAAATTGTTCCTGTACCCTTAAGATTAAGGATATGATTATTTGGCTTAATATACACTAATTGTAAAAAGGTGCCAGACCATTTATGATAATGGTATATAATTGTATATTAATTGTTTGTAATAATTAAAAGAAAATATCTTTCTTACAGTATAACCGTATTTTAGTAAAAATATTATCTAAAACTAGCTATAATAAACACGAATACCAAGCAAATTTGATAAGATATTTTTTTATTAAGGTGAATGGATATAGAGTGATGGTAAATAAAGTTTATGAATTTAGAATTGTCAAAATCACATATTATTATATAATATCAACTACAAGATAT
>JAOZNO010000435.1 GCA_029933755.1 Bacteroidales bacterium
TCTGCTGACTATAAACTGTCTACTGCATTTTTTTGCAAATTTAAAAATAAGTTTCACAAACAAAAAAAACTTAAAAATAAGACATTATAGACACACTCTTAGGGGCATGGAAACACCAGAAGATGAAGCTGAAAATAAAATATGCGGAAACTGCAAACACTTTATAACAAATAATCATTGTTCGTTAACGGGTGTTCCATCAGAATTGCATCAAACTTGCGAATTGCATAAATTTAAATTCAAACCCAAAAACAAAGCTGTTGTTAAAAAAGTCATTACAGGAGGAATACTTTTCACTGTAGTTTCTGTTCTGTTTAAGATATGGCTTATTTCTATTAGTCATGAAGAACCAAAAAAAGATAATGACTTATTTAAATTTGCAAAAAAGCACCCACAGAAACCAGATATGCTATTTAAATTTCAAACTTATACTCCGGGTACTGACACTTTAGGTATGAAAAGATTTATTGGCATTTTTTATACGGATGATTTTGATTATTCAAAACAACTATTTAGAAAACAACTACCAAATTATTTTAACAGTATACCATTTTCGGGTACAGGAGATGAAAAAATATTTATTGAAAACAAACTATTTGTTGGATTTACAGACTCAATAAGATTTCTTGTTACAAAAATTAGTGGACAAATTAAATTAACAGGAACGCATAAATATTTTTACGAATCAGTTAAACAAAAAAGAAAAAATTACCCAACAATTAAAGCTCCTTCTATTCATACAGATCCTCATAGTCATCAAAAAGCAGATTAAAGATCACCTCTAATAATTAATTTACAGCAAAAAGTAATTATTGGAGCTAAGCTAAAAAATAAATTACAAAACTAAACGGCTCAACAATATATTTTTTATAACTTTGTCAAGCAAACTTATATATTAATTAATATGGCAATTGGCCTGATTAGTCATAGTAGAATGGATAAAATTGTCATGAACATACACCCTGACGATTTTGCTAAAGAGTTTATTGAAATTGTTGATGCCCATTTAGAAAGATCCTACGTTTTTCACCGAAACATTTTTAAAAGGAAAATTGATTTTAAAGGCAGTGTATTCAGATTTGCATGGAATGGATGGAATGTTTTCAATACAATAAGCAATGGTGAAATTGAGTTTGAAAGCAAAGATGACTGCACATTTATAAATCATAAAATATATTTTACTGAAGTTTTTACGATATCTTTCCTTTTCACCATAATCCCTTTAACCATGGGAGGTGAATGGCCACTCCGCCTGTTCGTATTTTCACTTATATGGCTTGCTTACATTGCAAGTTATCTAATTGGTGTTTATCGGTTTAATAGTTTTATTTCTGAAATGCTTATAAAAGTAAATTTATCGTCAGCTTATGAGTTAAAGGAAGAATCAGAACTTGGGTAAAAGCAACTAAAAACTCCCTGGAGGCAACATATAAAAAACAGTATAAGAAATTGTGAGACAAAATATCTTTATTTATAAAAAATAACAAACACTTTTTTAACGTTATAAAAAGTAATTTAGTGAAAAGCACATTCTTCTTGACGTATAAAACTTCAACAGAAGAATTTAATACACTTCCTAAACTTAACTTTTAAAATGACATTTTAGATGAAAATTTTTAAACTTCTTATTACGATAATTTTCACTTCCCAATTATCTTTAATTGCTCAGGACGATGATATATTTAAGAACATTCCCCCAAATATACTGGACAAAGCAAATACGGCAAAAAATACTGCTTATCTCTCTAAAACAGAAAAAGAAGTAATTCTATACATGAATATAGCCCGTTTAGATGGAGATTGGTTTATTAAGCATATATATAATAAAAAAACAAGTTTTGTATCCAGTTTTTCTTCTTCTTACAGAAAATCACTTATTAAAGATTTAAAAAAAACAAAAGACCATCCGATGTTATATCCGGCAAAAGGCCTAACAAAAGCAGCCAGATATCATGCAAAAGATATGGGTAAAAAAGGTAAAACCGGACATCGGTCAAGTGATGGAACAGAGACCTTTGTACGTATAAAAAAATATGCGCAGGGTGGGTATATGGCTGAGAATATTCAATATGGATACCAGTCAGCACTTGATATTGTACTTGATCTCTTGATTGATGATGGCATTTCTTCTTTGGGTCATAGAAAAAACATACTAAACAGCAATTTCTCATATGTGGGTGTGGCTATTGAACCACATAAAAGATACAGGATAAACTGTGTACAAGATTTTTCAGATATGGGAGATTAATACGAATCTACCTAAAACTTATATATTTACTTATTATTAATCACCATACACTCATTTCTTTATGAAAATAACAAAAATTTCACTCTTTGCTCTTATCTTTTCATTTACTCTATTTAGCGGAACAGCAGCGGCACAGGTAACAATAAAAACATTAGCTGTTTATAAAAAAGCTGTTGATTTCAATTTCAGTTCTGAATGGCAATATTTGTCAACTGATTTATATTTATTTAATACTGGCAAATTTGGTTACCTGATTAATCAAATTGTTGCAGCCAATAATGTGGGTAAAAAAAAGAAAAAATGGCAACAAGAAACGATACAATCAATATTCATTAAAGCAATAATAAAAGATGTAAAGTTTTTTGGAAGTGATATGGTTTATCCCATTTATAATCTAAAAGTAAGTAAAGACCAGGACTATACTACACAAGCATCTGCAAATGTTGAAGTTATCAGGTTAATCGACAATTTACCCTTAACCGGAGCTAAGGATTTTATTGATGCTGAACTAAGTGGTCAAATTATAACACAAAAGAATAGTAATGAGTTTTTAAGATTAGTAGCAACACAGTTGCAGAATATATCAAAATATAGCAAGCCTAATGTTGCAATTTTAGATTTAGTTGGTGAATTAGGAAAGTTCATAGAAAGTAAAACAACCGGGAAACAGTATAAATTTAGCTCAACCATACGTTTATACGAAGATCAGGATTTTAGTAAGCGTTTACACTCCATAAATATCTTTGTTCTTTTGCCATCATCAATTGAAAAAATAAATGTTACGACAGATAATTTAACTAATTACTTAAATACTACTGAATATCCTATTATAGATCAAAAGAAACTCAGACAGTTTCTAAATTTTCGAAGGTATCCAATGATTGTAATAGCCAATTATAAATCAAGATATAACTCACAACCTGTTATTGGCGATCAAATTAATTTTGACTATATAGCCGAAAGGAAATTAAAGGTAAGTAACGCCTACCAAAGCGAATTAATTAATAAAGACACCTATGTACAAGAAAATATGCTCATTTCTTACCTGGAGCTGTTTGCCCGTTTCAAATTAGATATTAACAACTATAAGCTGAACAAGCAAAATAAAATTACAGATGATTTTTCGAAAAACATTTTTGTAATTATGACTGATTATCGTAAGTTGGTTGATATGAAAAAGCAAAAAGAAAACGAGTATTATAACAGTCCGATATTCCAAAATGAGTTTAAAGCAAAATATCAAACCGTTTTAAATACGGCAGGAATTTACCTTGAAGCCGATCAGGATTTAAAGAACATTAAGGATATAATGTCTGTTATTGAACGCACAAACAATAAAAACCGTCTGAAGCCTGACTCCTTACAAATGGAAAATGATTTACAGATTATGCATTCCTTTGTTTTTCCTGAAAGTGAAAAAAAATCACTTGAAGCACAAAGAGTAAACAAGCATATCAAAAAAACAGAAAATTTAATGTATAATCAGGAATACACAAAAGTCATTCGTGATTTAGCAACTATGCAGATTGACGACCAGAGTCTTCAAAAGCGTGATATTTATAGTAAACAAGCAAGTTTAACTAATTGCAATTTATGCCGTAAAAAATTAAACATGGCCTTAAACTCATATACAAACAGATATCTTGATGATAAAAAAAAGCAAGCAATCACTTCTAATGATGAACAAAAACAAAAGGTAGTTAGTCTACTATTTAAAATGATACAAAAAAAAGTGTGTATTGAAAATAATATTGCAGCACAAAATCAGGATAGTATTCCTGAATATTTTTCTCTTTTTGAAATGGAGTTTAATAAATTTAAAGGATATATTGATCAACTAAATGCAATTGTTAGAATGAACAGTAATGAACTTTCAACAGATGCTATATTAGAGCAAAATATGAATATTGAAAGCATTTCAAAAAAAACAAATCAGTCGTATACGAACTTGTGTTCAGGTTTAATGGATTTATGTAATTGTAATTAACGCTTGTCAATAAAGTCAGACTTCTGCGTTGTTGCTCAAAATCTAAATCCTCAAATACACTAGTATTCTGTGG
>JAOZNO010000436.1 GCA_029933755.1 Bacteroidales bacterium
CTGCATATTCGCCCGGTACAAATAATAAAATGATAAGCATCATCATCAATTCAAGAGAGATTAATACTACACCAATACTCATTCCTGCATTTAAAGGAATTCTATGTAGTTTAATTGGTTTTTTCTCTAGCGATGCAAAAGCCATTCTTGAATTTGCAAGCGTATTCATTCTAATTCCAAACCAGGCAACAGCATAAGAACCAAGTATTCCTAAAACTGTCCAGCCAAGAATCATTGCAACACCTCCAAAGCCAAAATTTGCTTCAGATAAATATCCAAAATAAAAAGCAACGGCGGATCCAATAAATACGAAAAGGATTGCTAAAAATTTTCCCTGTTGAATTAGGTAGGTTTTCCCTGCTTCATAAATTACATGAGCCACATCCAGCATGGATTCATGTGCCCTGATTTTTTTCACTTTCATAAATTGGTACAATCCGAATAAAAATCCGAAGAAAGTTATTAGGAATCCCCAATATAAAAGTGTTTCAGACTTGATTCCCTCGGGAATAACCAAATCCGCCTCACCTGCAAAGGTTTGCAGAGGAAATAGCACTAACATAATAATGCTACTGATAAAGAATTTAAGTTTCATAATATAAATCAATTAGGTTTAAAAACGCTACGAAAATAAAAAAAAATATTGACACACATAGCATTTACAATTAATTCTGTAAATTTGGCGCATAACTAATTTAATCTGCATTATTCATACATTTTGCATAAGGCATATGCAAGGCATATAAACCTACTGACAAAATTTTATTTTTAAAATTTGATACAAAAATGTACCGATTAAAAAAAACGCACTTTAGTCAAAAAAAATAAAAAATAAAATTTCTTGTTATCTTTTATAAAATGAATAGTTTATGCAAAATATAGTATTGTAACTTAACGCTAATCTTTTTAAAAATTGAACAACACATCAAATCACAGTAAAATGAACAATGCTTTACCAGAAAAAACAAACTGTACGGTTCTGGAAGTCAGCATGAAATCACTTAGCCATAACCTTAATCATTTTAGGTCTTTTTTAAAGCCCGGCACAAAAATAATGATAATGGTAAAAGCTTTTTCCTATGGAAGTGGTAATTATGAAATTGCAGAATGGTTACAAGCTCAGAAGGTTGATTATTTGGGTGTAGCGGTTACTGACGAGGGAGTTGAATTACGAAAAGCAGGAATTACACTGCCAATTATGGTAATGAATCCAAGCGTTGAAAGCTTTAATGATATAATTAAGTATAAACTGGAACCAGAATTATTTAGTTTTAACTCACTTCAAGAATTTCAGCAATTTACTCAAAGTAAAAACATTCATAAATACCCTGTACACATAAAAGTTGATACAGGAATGAAACGACTGGGTTTTGTTAAAGACGATATTAATAAATTAATAAATAAACTAAAAGTATTAAAAAGTTTAAAAGTAGAATCTGTATTTTCTCATTTAGCAACCAGTGATGAAAGTATTCATGATGATTTCACAAATCAACAAGTCGATGACTTTAAAGACATTACCAAAATAATTAAAAAAGTATTACCTTATAAATTTATGCGTCATATTGTAAACTCTTCAGGTATTGAACGGTTTTCGGATGCACATTTCGAAATGGTTCGTTTAGGAATAGGACTTTATGGTATTAGTCCTACATATCAGAACAAATTAAAACATATTAGTACATTAAAAACAAGAATATCACAGATAAAAATAATTAAAGCAAACGAAACAGTTGGTTACAGCCGAAAAGGAAAAATATTTCAGGATACAAAAATTGCCATATTGCCAATTGGTTATGCTGATGGTTTCAATAGAAGATTTAGTAATGGTGTAGGAAAAGTTTTGGTAAATGGAAAACCCGCACCAATTGTTGGTAATATCTGTATGGATATGTGTATGATTAATTTAACAGGAATTAAAGCAAATGAAGGTGACGAAGCAGTAATATTCAGTGAACAAAACCCTATTTCAAAACTGGCCAAACAAATTGGTACTATTCCTTACGAAATATTAACAAGTGTTGCCAGAAGGGTGAAAAGAGTTTATTTGTAACAGAACAACTATTTTCAATAATCTACCAGATAATTTTATCTTTGTTTCTGCGTTTTATAAAAATTAAATATCAATTAAAAAATGGATACTCAAACAAACAAAAAACCATCAGCTTTTTTTAAGAGCTTAGGAAATTTCATTTTCTCTAAACTTTTTTTAAAAAACCTGATTTTTGCTATTTTAGTAGCAATTGTTTTTTTATTCGGATCGTTTTTCTCATTAAATGTAATTACTCATCATGGTGAAGGACTTTCAGTTCCTGACTTTACAGGAATGAGTATTCGTCAGGTAGCAAAAGAAGCCAGTAATAAAAATCTAAAATTTGAAATTATTGATTCTGTATTTAATGCACCGGGGAAAAAAGGAACCGTAATAGCTCAAATTCCACCACCAGACTTTAAGGTTAAAGAAGGTAGAACTATTTTATTAACGGTAAAAACTTTTAACCCACAACGAATCCCTATGCCTGACTTTACCGGTGTTTCATTAATACAAGCAAAAGCAGATATAGAAACATTTGGTTTAAAAATTGGCAATCTAAAGTATATTCCGGATATTGCAACCAACAACGTTTTAGAACAAATGTTCCAGGGTAAACCTATTAGTGCAGGAACACTTATTGAAAAAAACTCTGTTATTGATTTGGTGCTAGGACTAGGCAAATCTAATAAAATAACAATCGTTCCTGATTTTAGAGGGCTAAATTATGATGATGCTAGTGAAAATGCTGCTAATAGCTCTCTTAATATTGGAGTATTAATTTATGACCAAACTGTTGAAACCAGTCAGGACAGTATAAATGCATTAATATGGAAACAAAGTCCGGGTACAAATACTCAGATTACCATTGGTTCACCAATTGACGTTTGGTTAACACTGGATATGAACAAATTAGATGCAGAAATAGATAATTAGTGCGTGTCTATAAAGTTGAGAATATTCATTAAAGTAAGGTTTTTTGTTAATTTGTTAGAGAGTACGCAGTTCTCAGTAGGCAGAAAAGATACTGTACTACAAGACGTTGTCGACTGAGTACTGAGAACTGCTGACTTTTAACAAAATGTAAAAAAATAAATTAGTACAAAAAACTAACATTATAGACATACTAATTGTTTGTTTAAATGAATTTTAGTAAACAACTACAATATTTTCTTAAACTGAAAACTTAGAATTAGACACAGACATATAAAATAAACCACTATGCATTTAAAATACATAGGTTTAAAATTTCGAATGAAATTCGATAAAATAATAGTTCATTGGTTGAAAGACAGAAGTCAGAAGTCAAACTTTTCACCGTTCTTCATTTTTTAACTTCGGTCTCCTGACTTTAGTCTTTGAGCACAAAAAACTAAAAATTCATAGAAACGAAAGTAGCAGCAATAAAATTGCAGGATTTTAATCATTAATTAGATAATAAACTTTACCAATGCAAGATAATATACAAAGGGTCTTTATATTTATATTTCTTATGTTTGGCTTTCAGTCAGAATTTCTACTTAATGCTCAAGAAACTCTTATACCATTAAATGAAAACCCAATAATAAAAGAATATTTAAGAACAAATGTGTCTTTAAAAAGCTTAAAAGCAACTGATACTCTTGAACTACCTTTTTTTGATGACTTCTCAAATAGCTATTTATACCCTGATCAAACATTATGGACTGATAGTTTTGCGTTTGTAAATGATTCTTATTCTGAGTTACCTCCTTCTGTAGGTGTGGCCACCTTAGATGCAATAAATGAAAAGGGCGAATTTTACACAAGTGCAGCTTACAGCATTTCATTTATAGCAGATTATTTAAGTTCGCAGCCCATAAATTTGAATTATCCCGGAGATCAGACAATTTACCTTAGCTTTTATTACCAACCTCAAGGCTTTGGCGATAATCCGGAAGAAAAAGACTCCTTATTTTTAGAGTTCTACGATTTAGATGCTGAGGTTTGGAATACCGTTTGGAAAAAAGAAGGAGGTATAAATCAACGTTTTGAACAAGTGATATTAAATATTAACCAAAGTAAATATCTAAAAAAAGGGTTTCAGTTTCGGTTTAAAAATCTGGTAAGCCTTTCTACAAATAGTTCTCCAAGTAAAGTTGGCAATGTTGATCACTGGCATATTGACTATATCAAACTTGATAGAAATAGAAATGCTTTGGATCTTGTGCATGACGACATTGCTTTTGTGAATCCCATGCATTCTTTCCTTAGTGATTATCAGGCTATGCCCTGGAAACATTTTTTGGTAAACT
>JAOZNO010000437.1 GCA_029933755.1 Bacteroidales bacterium
TACTAGCCGCCCTTGCAGTAATTTCATATCGGAGTCACCCTACGCTTGAAACCTTGTTGATTATGCCGCTACTGATGTCAAATTTTATATTTGATACAGTCGCAACATTTATTCACCGACTAAAAAAAAAAGAGTGTGTATTTCAGGCTCATCAAAACCATCTTTACCAGAAATTCGCTAGTTGTGGATTTAGTCAACGAACAGTCACAATGACAAACTATGGAATGGCTATCATACAAGGCATTGTTGTGATGACAATGAATAATAAGCCATTGATTGCATTAATGCTATGTCTAGTTATTCAGATTATTTATAGTTCACTGGTAAATCAAAGGTGTAAGGGGACTGTAAAATTTAGTAAATGAAAAAATAGGAGTTGATTGAATTGTGAAAACTGCACTAATTTTTGGGGTGTCTGGACAAGATGGTTCCTTGCTGGCAAAATTTTTACTAGAAAAAAATTATCGGGTTGTTGGAATTTCAAGAGATGCCTTAGGTTCAACTTTTAGGAACCTACAGAAGCTTGGAATAAAAGACATGGTAAGTCTGAGGTCGGCTTCGTTGCATGATTTTAGAAGCGTGCTGCAAGTCATAAGTCAAGATAATCCGGATGAAATATACAATTTAGCAGGGCAAAGCTCTGTAGGGCTTTCATTTGAACAGCCCGTAGAAACTTTTGAGAGCATAAGTATGGCAAATTTAAATTTGCTGGAAGCTATTCGTTTCTTAAAAATATCCAAGCTGAAATTGTATAGTGCGGGGTCATGTGAAATTTTTGGTAATACAGGTAATGAAAGAGCCAGTGAAAGGTCACGAATTAGGCCTAAAAGCCCCTATGGAGTAGCTAAGGCTGCAGCGCTATGGCAAGTTGCTAACTACAGAGAAGCATATGATTTATTCGCATGCACAGGGATAATGTTTAATCATGAATCGCATTTGCGACCAGAAAGATTTGTAACGCAAAAGATTGTGAAGACAGCCTGCCGGATACTGAAGAAGTCTGGAGAGAAATTAAAATTGGGTAATATAGAAATTAAAAGAGATTGGGGGTGGGCCCCAGAATATGTCGAAGCGATGTGGCTAATGTTGCAACAAGATAAGGCTGATGATTATATAGTTGCAACTGGGAAAACCTATAGGCTACAGGAGTTTGTAGAAAGAGTTTTTTTAAGGTTAGGATTGGAATGGGAAGAACATGTGGAAATAGATGCTACACTAATGAGGCCAACAGATATTAATGCCTCACATGCAAACCCTGAGAAGGCAGAGAGAAAACTTAACTGGAAAGCTAAATATTCAATGCCTGATATTGTAAACTTTATGATTGATAAAGAGATAAATGAAACATAAGATAACATGCATTATCCCATCATATAACCAAGGACAATTCCTGGAAGAAGCAATATTGTCAGTTGTGGGACAACAATATTTTCCAAAAGTAGAATTAGTCTTAATGGATGGGGGTTCAGATGATGGTTCAGTTGAAATTATTGACAAATATAAAAAATATTTGTACTATTACTCAACAGGAAAAGATGGGGGGCAGTCCGCAGCAATAAATAAAGGAGTTGTAAAGGGCACGGGAAAATATATTTGCTGGCTTAATTCAGATGACCGATTAGAGCATGATGCTCTAATCAATCAAATTAATTTTTTAGAAAGTAATCCCAGTACAATAGCAGTACATGGATATGGGCAAAATATAGATGAACAAGGTAATTTCATCTCAATGTATCCATCTAAGGAAATGAATTATAAAAATCTTCTTAGCAGTTGCCCTGTGTGCCAACCGACAGTGATGGTAGTAAGAGATGCATGGGAAAGAGTGGGAGGTTTAGACGAATCATTAAATGTTTGCCTGGACTATGATTTATGGTGGAAAATAAATGAATTGGGGCACTTCGGCTTCACAAAAAAAATTTTGGCAAGTACCAGAATCCACGGGGACACTAAAACTGCGAATTTAAGGTTGCAGCACTACCAAGAAGCCTACAAAATATTGAATAGAGAGCATGGATCAGTTCCTTATAAATGGTGGATAACTGGACTATTTGAAGAGAAATATAGCTGTTTCCCAAAAGAGGCAAGCCTAATGCAAAAAATGTGTGCATTATTATGTTTACCCAAATATTATTGGGATAATTGCAGGAAAGGTTAAATCGGCATGCTTAAAGATTACTGGAGATATCGTAATTTTATCATCTCTAATGCTTTTAGAGATTTACGATACAGGTTTGCCGGATCATCGCTTGGGTTCTTTTGGAATGTATTAAATCCGCTTTTCCTTATAATTATATATACAATGGTTTTTTCCCGGCTAATGAGTGTTAAGCTTCCAAGTATGCATAGTACAGCAGGATTTGCCATCTATTTATGCGCAGGACTGTTACCGTGGATAGGATTCAGTGAAACGGTAATGAGGTGTGGGAATTCTTTAATTGAAAATGCCTCATATTTAAAAAAATTATCAATACCGGAACAGATTTTTGTAGCAATTAGTGCATTAAGCGGTTTATATGGGCTCATAATCAGTATCGCATTGCTAGTGATAATATGTGTTTTGTGGGGGTATTATCCAACTGGGGTATGGCTAATACTGCCGCTATTACTGATGTTATTTCAAATGTTTGGGTTTGGACTGGGATTAATCATCAGCGTACTAAATTGTTTTTTTCGTGATGTGGGACAAATAGTAGGTCTTGTAATACAATTATGGTTTTGGGGCACACCTATTGTCTATACTGAAGACATATTGCCAGCACAACTACATAGTTGGTTAGGGCTGAACCCTGCATACCATTTCATAAAACCATTACAAGTTGTTATCGTCGAAAACCGGTTGCCGACATACTCTGACTGGTTAACAATGCTAGCAATATCCAGTGTGTCAATATTGATTGGAGGGCTACTTCTGAAGGTACTTAGGCATGAGATAAGAGATGTAGTCTGAGATTGCAAGTATTATGAAGGGGGAGTAATAAAATCTGAATGCAGGCAGTCACCGTAAAAGAGATTTCTAAAAGATTTAAGCTTTATGAATATCCGTGGCAAAGAGCCTTTGAATGGTTAACATTGTCCCAGGTAATTAAGCATAAAGAATTTTGGGCATTAAAAAATATCTCATTTGAAGTAGAAGCAGGAGAGTGTTTTGGTATCATCGGTGCGAATGGTGCAGGCAAAAGTACTTTGCTTAAAATTCTGTCAAAGACACTATACCAGACATCTGGGGAAATAGAAACAACTGGAAGAGTTCTTTCGCTCTTGGAATTAGGTACAGGATTTAGTGTTGAATTGACGGGAAGACAGAATCTCTACAATAGTTCAAGTTTAATTGAATTGCCAAAAGAGTATGTCGACTCAAAAGTGGACGACATACTGGCATTTGCAGAGCTGGGCGATTTTATTGATCGGCCAATAAAAATATATTCGTCAGGAATGCTCGTACGGCTCGCTTTTTCAATGTTTATATTCTTAGAGCCGGATATTCTGATAATTGATGAAGCTCTAAGCGTTGGGGATGTTTTTTTTCAACAGAAATGCTTTTCTAAGATAAGAGAAATAATAGCCGTCGGCACAACCTGCCTTTTTGTATCACACGATATGGGTGCAATGCAAAATCTGACAGATCGTGCACTGTTATTAAATAATGGCCGTGAAGTTTTTCTGGGTAAACCAGATGAAGCAGTAATGAGATATTACGCCAGTATAAACAATCGTGAAGGAATATTAAATGAAGTTGATAAAGGCGAAGCATGTGAGAGCAGCATCAAATCAAATGGCCCACTTAGAGAAGAGATAAAAAAAAATGTAGTGGAAAACAATATTTTAGGCAAATCAAGAACAAGGCATGGCAGTGGTTCAATGGAAATCATAGCAGCATCATTTCAAAATGAAAGAAAACAATACGTTGAAAATGTCGAAATGATGCAAAGTGCAGTGATTAGAGTACTGTTTAAATCAAACATTGAAATAAATGAGCCTTCAATTGGTATACATATATTCGATAGAATGAACAATTTGGTTTTTGCAGCAGGAACAACTCAGTTGTGTAGACCTTTGCAATCGATACGTAAGGGCGAGGAGAGAGTAGTATCAATAATAATAACCTTTTCAATTCAACCGGGAGAATACACATTTAATCTTGCATGTGGGTCTCCATCGAAAACTGCACACAATACAGGATATGTGGATGATCAGTTTGAGGGACTAGGGCCGATCGTGGTACATTACGATAGAAACAAAGAACTGCCATTTTATGGCACAGCTCAACTACCGATGTCAATTATTGAAGAATGTTAAAGA
>JAOZNO010000438.1 GCA_029933755.1 Bacteroidales bacterium
TGTTTTGTTCCAACTCAGTAAGTACCCTCACAAAATTAATTGCATATTTACTTTTCGATAACTTGCTAATTATCAAAACCTTACACTAGTGCGTAAGCAACATTAAATAGCACTTAGTGCTTATCAATAATTATTCACTCGCCAAAATATCAAAAATAAATCGAATAAAATTAATATTTTTGAGTTTAAATAAAATAGTATAACTCTAAATTAATTTATCATAACTTAAATTTTATACAATGAAGAAATTATTATTAATAGTAAGTATTATTATTTCAGGATTATTTTTCACTAATAATTTAAAAGCTCAGGAATGTGATTTTTACTTTCCTGTAGAAAAAGGAACGGTTGTAGAAACAACAAGCTACGACAAAAAAAATAAAGAAACTGACAAATATTATCAGGAGGTTTTGGATTATTCTAAAAATAACGGTATTACCGAGGTTAAAATTGAAACCCGTCTGGATGAGGAAGGTGTTGACACACTTGGTGTTCACCAATTTTCAGTACGTTGCGAAAATGGTGAATTTTATGTTAATATGGGTGCTTATGTTGACAAAAACTCAATGAGCGCATATCAGGGAATGGATATGGAAGTTGATACTGATAATATGACCATGCCTAGCAACCTTAGTGCAGGCCAAACATTGAATGATGGAAGAGTATCTATAAAAATTTCAAATTCAGGAGTAAAAATGATGACACTGACGGTAAACATAACAAACCGAAAAGTAGAAGGTTTTGAAAAAATAACTACTCCTGCCGGTACTTTTGATTGTGTAAAAATATCATTTGATTCTGATATGAAAATGATTTTCAAAATTAAAACTTCTAGTGTTCAATGGTTTGCTAAGGATATTGGTATAGTAAAATCAGAAAACTATGATAAAAAAGGAAAACTGACTGGAACATCTATGATTACAAAGATTACAAAATAGGGTATTTTATTGGCTCTACTACCATTTTAATAGGTGAATTATTGTTATTGTCTATGGTTTATCATATTATCAAGGTGGGAAGTTGGAAGACAGAAGTCGGAAGCAAACAAACTTCAATCTTCCGACTTCAATCTTCTATCCCTTTTTTTTATAAAAATCCATTTAATATAATTCAATTGTTTTATTTCCCCAAAATTCGTAATAATACCATTTTATTAAACATTCTAACAATTAATTCCAATTTTCTATTCCCCATTTTTCCCACCCAAACTTTGATATTAACTACTAAATTTTTACATTGCGTTTGATTAAATACAATGTATAAAGATGAAAAAAATATTAGTTGCAAACCGAGGTGAAATTGCCATAAGAGTAATGCGTTCTGCTAAAGAAATGGGTATTAAAACTGTAGCTGTTTATTCAGAAGCAGATAGAAATGCCTTACATGTTCAATATGCTGATGAAGCTGTTTTAATTGGCCCACCACCTTCAAACCAATCTTATTTACTAGGAGATAAAATTATTGAAGTATGCAAACAACTAGAAGTTGATGCTATTCACCCGGGTTATGGTTTTCTTTCTGAAAATGCAGAATTTGCTAAAAAAGTTAAGGAAGCTAATATTATTTTTATTGGCCCTTCACCACATGCCATTGAAGTGATGGGAGATAAACTATCAGCTAAAGCCGCAGTAAAAAATTATGATATTCCTATGGTTCCTGGAACTGATAAGGCCATGACTGATGTTGAGGAAGCAAAAAATATTTCGAAAAAAATAGGCTATCCAATTCTAATTAAAGCATCAGCCGGTGGTGGTGGAAAAGGAATGAGAATAGTTTCAAAAGAAGCTGATTTTGAAGAACAAATGGAATTAGCTGTAAATGAAGCAACTTCTGCGTTTGGTAATGGTTCCGTTTTTATTGAAAAATATGTGGAATCTCCACGCCATATTGAAATTCAGATTTTAGCTGACACACATGGTAATATCGTTCACTTATTTGAAAGAGAATGCTCAATTCAAAGAAGACATCAAAAGGTAATTGAAGAAGCACCTTCGGCAGTCCTGAGTCCTGAATTAAGAGAGCAAATGGGACAAAGTGCAATAAATGTAGCACGGGCATGTAATTATACCGGTGCGGGTACTGTTGAGTTTTTATATGATAACGGAAAGTATTATTTTCTGGAAATGAACACACGACTACAGGTAGAACACCCTGTTACTGAATTTATTACAGGTATAGATCTGGTAAAAGAACAAATAAAAATAGCAAGAGGTGAAAAACTTTCGTTTAAACAAAATGATATTGAAATTAAAGGGCATTCAATAGAATTACGAGTTTATGCAGAAGATCCAAAAAATAATTTTCTGCCAGATATTGGAAAACTAAAACTTTACAAACGTCCACAAGGAAATGGTGTTCGAGTTGATGATGGCTATGATCAAGGTATGGAAGTTCCTATTTATTATGACCCAATGATTGCAAAATTGGCAACTTATGGACAAAACCGTCAAGAAGCTATTGCAAGAATGAAAAGAGCTATTGATGAGTATCGAATAATAGGCATCGAAACAACCTTATCATTTGGCAAATTCGTGATGGAATCGGAATCCTTTGTGTCTGCCAATTATAATACGCATTTTGTACAAGATTATTTTGATCCTGAAAAAATAAACGTTAAAAATGATAGTGAACCTATTGCAGCAATTATAATGGCAAGCATTTTAAATCAGACAAATAATAATTCGAATAACAAAAATACACACAAAACAGAGCATAATTCAAACTGGAGAAAAAACAGGTTATAAATACACCGTTTCTTTAACTTATGCGTTATTATAAGTTAAAGCTAAATATGAGGATATTAAGAAGCTGAGGATATGTGCAAAAGAGAATTCATATTATTATTATTATTTGTTTTTCCTTCAATTATACTATTTGGGCAAGAGCCAATTCATATTGACAGTGTTAAAAGTGGTGGCATTAATGGATATTTAGTTCATGCGATAATTGAAGATGGCGATACACTAATTCACGTTCCATTAAGGTCAATTATTATCCGACCTCCTTTTAAATTTAAATCCCGAAAGCAAAAAAAAAGATACTCGAGGCTGATACGTTATGTTAAAAAAGTTTATCCATATTCTATAATTGTCAGTAACCAGCTTAACGATATCCACCAACACATGGATGAATACCAAACAAAAAAAGAAAAGAAAGAATTTCTTAAACTAAAAGAAAACGAACTAAAAAAAGAATTTGAAGGAAAACTAAGAAAACTCACTTATTCTCAGGGTAAAATTTTAATGAAACTAATTGACCGGGAAACCGGGATTACAACTTATGAAATAGTAAAAGAATTGAAAGGATCGTTAAATGCATTTTTCTGGCAATCCGTTGCTCGTCTTTTTGGCTCCAGCCTAAAATTAGAATATGATCCTAAAGGTGATGATAAAATGATTGAAGATATTGTTACCAGGATAGAAAATGGTGAAATATAGTTCATGTAAAATAGCTTGTAAATCAATAAGCTCGGAGCAAGCTCACGAGGTATGAATTGGAAAGAATTTATTTTGTACGATGCAAGCATCGGGGAATTAAGCCCACTGGTGGGATTAAAAACAGTTCGAGTTATGTTTAGCTAAAAACCAGATTATTCTCAAAAATCCTCAATAGCTATTACACAATAATTTATATGCTTACAGAGTTTATTTAGGTAAACCGAAAAAACAAATACCATGAAACGAACAAATATTGAAATTAAAGCACGGTGTAATGACCACGAAGTAGTAAGAAAAATATTAATCTCAGGAAATGCAGAATTTAAAGGTATTGACCATCAAATAGATTCATACTTTAAGGTAAATTCGGGCAGACTTAAGTTGAGAGAAGGAAATATTGAGAATGCTCTAATTCATTATAATCGTGAAGATAAAGATGAGCCTAAAGAAAGTGATGTCTTATTATATAAGACATCAAAAAACAGTCTGCTTAAAGAGCTGTTAACAAAAGCATTAGACAAATTAATCACCATTGATAAGGAGCGGGAAATATATTTTATTGGAAATGTAAAATTTCATTTAGATAAAGTTAAGGAATTAGGTAAGTTTATTGAAATTGAAGCTATTGGAAAAGGTGATGAAGATAAATCAGCTTTGCTACAGCAATGCAAATTTTACTTAAACCTTTTTGGCATTTCAAAAGATGATCTTATTCCCTTTTCTTACAGTGATATGCTAATTGAAAAACAAATTACATTATCAAATTAGAGAAGCGAAGGGCTCTGGTTTAAATATTCTGGGATGCCGATAATTATCTTCTATGAGCCTGTCCGACTTTCGGCGGATTAATTTACAGGTAATT
>JAOZNO010000439.1 GCA_029933755.1 Bacteroidales bacterium
GTTCAACATACCAAAAAAACTAAAAAGTGAAACATTATAGACAAACACTATTATTGTTTAGCTAATTTTGCAGGATAAAGAAAAAAGTACCACACAATAAAAACTAATGATGCCAAAATAATTCCTGCTCTAATAAAGTCGGGTGCTTGCGTATACCGGGTAACAAAACCTTCCAGAAATCCGGCTACAATCAATATAGGCATAATACCAATCATAATTTTCACACCTTTCACACTTGCTTGCTTAAAGGCTTGTAAGCGCGTGTAAGTTCCCGGAATAAGTACCGAAGCACCAATTAATAGTCCGGCAGCACCTGAAACAATAATCGCAAAAATTTCCAGGGTTCCATGTATCCAAATAGTTAATACTGAATCAAGTAAAATATCCTGTTCGTAAAAAAAATACTGAAAACTTCCGAGCATTACCCCATTCGAAATCATCACATATACCGTTCCTACAATTAATAAAAGCCCCCAAACAAAAGCCATAAATGAAACTTTTATGTTGTTAAATGTAATGGCCAAAAACATATCGGTTTGCAACATTTGCTTATATACAGCCATTGGGTCGCCTTTATCTATATTGTCAAGGGTCATATCAACATAGGCATCTCCAAGTATACTGCGCACAAAATCTTTGTCATTTGCCGAAGAAAATGCACCAATTAAGGCAGAAAAAAGAAAAATGGCCAGTGATATGTATATAAATTTCCGAATATCATAAATAATTAATGGAAAATCCAGTTTCCAAAAACGGATTAGCTTATTCGTACTTTCTTTTTTGTTTTTATAGATATTGTAGTGTGTTTTGGCTGCAAGTGAATTTAAGTATCTTTCAGTGTCACTCTCTGGGTAAAATGTTCTGCAATAGGCTAAATCATCAGTAATTTGAATAAACATTGCGGCTAGTTTATCGGGTGGGTAGCTTTTGTTTTTTACCGATAAAGCTTCAAATCTTTTCCAGCGATCAATATTTTTATTTATGAAAACGAGTTCTTGCATTAAGTAATGTTTGCCTGTAAAATTAGCTATTTATATTATGATTTGGATTTGAAAGCCTTGATAGCAAATTTTCTGAATCAACCACAAGACTTTATATCTGATTGATTAATGAATTATTCAGGATAAGTAGACTAATTAGTGCATGTATAAAGCCGGCATTTTAGAAAAACTTCGCAAGTTCAAAAAACTTACTAAGTTAGTACTCAACTTGCAAAGTCTTTAAGATTCCGCTAAGGCGGAACAGGCATTGGTAAGTTTCCGGGAAAAGTACACTTTATGGGAAAACTCTAATTATTCAATTAATTAAAACAAAAATAAAAATAAATTACTTATACAAAAGCTTTATCGCTATTTTTGCTGAAAAATAAATTTTTATGAAAATAGTAGTTGTAAATAAATCTGATAGGGTAGGAGGAGCTGCTGTTGCGTGCAGGCGCTT
Organism: Bacteroidales bacterium; assembly: GCA_029933755.1. Classification (GTDB taxonomy): domain Bacteria; phylum Bacteroidota; class Bacteroidia; order Bacteroidales; family NBLH01; genus NBLH01. Next base: position 1,441 of record JAOZNO010000439.1, read on the forward strand.
ACATACGGCTATTGTAAAAAGCGGAATAGATTCTAAACTTTTAGTCCAGGAAAAAACAGATAATGACCCTACAGTAATTGCAACAGGTACTGGTTTTTGGAAAGAGAAAAGGAATTTTCTGCTGTTTATTATTGAACGACTATACTTTTTGTTTTATGAAGCATCAAAAGAGGTCCGTTTTGCCTTTTCGCCTGCTGTTGCCGGTGAAAATATTCATGAAAATAATTTAATTAAAAATGCTGATATTATCCATATTCATTGGTTTAACCAGGGGTTTTTATCATTAAAAAGTTTAAAAAAGCTTATTGCACTTAACAAACCTATTCTCTGGACACTGCATGATATGTGGGCATTTACAGGTGGCTGCCATTACGTAGGTGAATGTGAGAAATTTACTGATAATTGTGGTAATTGCCCTTTTTTGAAGAACCCTTCTGAAAAGGATCTTTCATATAGAATTCAGCAAAAAAAAATACAAATACTTAAAGGGGCAAATATTACATTTGTTACCAGTAGCCAATGGTTAAAACGTGAAGCAGATAAATCAAAGCTTTTAAAAGATTTCAGGGTGCTTAGCGTTCCAATTCCTATTGATGCAAACATATTTCACCCTGCTAACAAAAAGGCAATAAGACAAAAATTATCATTGCCCGAGGATAAAAAACTTATACTATTTGCAGCTGCCAATATATCTGATAAACGAAAGGGCCTAAGTTATTTATTGCAAGCTCTTAAATTAATAGAAGATACGAATTCAAACTCTTCGGATATAGAAATTCTAACATTTGGTAAATCAGATGATGCTGCATTTAATAATCTATCCTTTAAGGTTCATAATTTAGGTGTGCTATCAGAGGTTGAGAAAATAGCAGAAGCTTATAGCGCTGCCGATTTATTTGCCATACCTTCGCTTGAAGATAATCTACCAAATACAATCATAGAATCCTTGGCTTGCGGCACTCCTGTTCTGGCATTCAAATCAGGTGGAATACCCGAAATGATTGAACATAAGGAAAATGGATATATTGCTGATTATAAATCTGTTGAAGATTTAAAGACGGGTATTGATTTCATTGTAAATCATCCAAATATTGAAATTTTAAGTCAAAATGCATTAAAAAAAGCACAACAAGCATATAGCGAAGAGGGTGTAGCTAAAAAATACATCGAAGTTTATAAGAGTTTAAGTATACAGGGGTAAGGGTGGGGTAATCAGGGCAATTACCTTTAAGATTACTCCGAAAAATAGGATTGTCCATTTATAGCCGCTTAGCGGGTTTTAATAAAAAGATATACAGGTTTGATAATTTTTAGCGGTTTATAGAATACCCGCTTAGCGGCTTTTCTGAGCAAACTCTATATCAGAAAGGCACATTGGCAATTACCTTTTAAATTATTAATGAAACAAACTATTGTACTTTTATTAAATCTGTGCAATTTTTTGCAAATCTGAGGATGAAATTTCTTTTTTGTCCGTAGATTTCTCAGAAATACGCAGATGAATCAGAAAAGACTATATTTACATGTAATTTTAGTTTTTAAGTTTGAGATTACTCTGAAAATAAGGATTATCCGTTTATAGCCGCTTAGCGGGTTCTTAATAAAAAGATATACAGGCTTGATAGTTTTTAGCGGTTTATAGAATTACCCGCTTAGCGGCTTTTCGGAGTGCCCTAAAGTCTTATCCCTGGTCGTTAAGGATAAAAATAGTAGCTTCTTAATAATACAAGTCGCTGGTTTTCATCTTTAAAAACTGGTTCACAGCAAAGTAGGTTGATATGGCAGAGATAAAAACTCCCAGAATAAGCATTAAAGCAAATATCACCCATTTATCTTTTATCAGGATAACACCTTCCAGGGTGTTTTGTAGAAAATAAACAGTAATAATCATCATTAAAATAGCAAAAAGAGCACCTAAAGCACCAAAAAAAACTGATTTTACAATAAAGGGTTTACGAATAAAGCCAGGTGTAGCACCAACTAATTGCATTGTGTTAATTAAAAAACGTTTAGAATAGAATGATAAACGTATTGTATTATTTATTAGGGCAAACGAAATTGAAAAAAATAGCAAACTAAACAAAAACAAGGCAAAGCTTATTTTTTTAACATTTTCATTTACTTTATTTACTAAAGATTTTTGATAACGAATTTCTTTTACCAAAGGGTTTTGTTTTAAATGAGCTTCCAGTACCGAAATACTATCTGTATTCGCATAATTTGCCCGAAGCTTTACATCAATCGTTGTGAATAAAGGGTTAAATCCTAAAAAACCAACAAAATCTTCGCCAAGGGTTTCTCTCAAATCTTTTGCAGCTTCTTCCTTACTAACCAGTTTTGTTTCCAGAACATAATCAGCCAAATCAAGTTCTTTTTGCAGGCGAATAATGTCCATTTCTTTTTTATCATTAATTAAAATTACCGAAAAACCCAGGTTCTCTTTTGCATAATCTGAAAGCTTTTTTGCATTTATCAGCAATAAGCCAATAAGACCAAGCATAAAAATCACTAACGAAATACTTATCGTGATAGAGGTATACGAGCCAATGAAACTGGTTTTTTTAATATCCTGTAAGTTTGATGACATATTTATGTAAAATAAAAGACTAAATTACAAAAGTTTGCTAAAAGTAAAAAATATTTGACAAAAAGTAACATAATATTGTTATATTGTTACTGATTACTGAATTTCCTGCCATTAAATTTATAATATTGATGGCATTCCGAAAAGTATGATTTTCTGTATTTAGCCGCTAAGCGGGTTTTTAATAGACAGATATACAGGTTGATATATTTTTGCTTTTGATATGATTACCCGCTAAGCGGCTTTTCGGAGTGCCGTCAATCTTCAATTGTCAT
>JAOZNO010000440.1 GCA_029933755.1 Bacteroidales bacterium
TGCTCACTTCTGGGATGGCTCTCTAAAGCTGATGGGGCTTTTTGCCAATTTATTAATGCAGTATTCCTTTTATCTACCCTTGGGCTTATTACTGTTTCTGTTAGCCAAGTGTCAAACTTTTCGGAATTTTCAATTGTACTAGTGTCTCCTGACATAAAACCACGCATATTATGATAGCTCATACCCGAGCCAACAATCAACACCCCTTCATTACGCAAAGGTTCAATAGCTTTTCCAAGATTTATATGCACCTGCGGATCAAGTGTTTTTATCAACGAAAGTTGAATAATAGGTATCTGCGGTGCAGGAAATGCGATCATTAAAGGCACAAACGTACCATGGTCAAAGCCCCGTTTATATTCTCTTTTTGTTGTAAAACCATCTGCGTTTAAAAGATTTTCAATCCGTTCAGCCAATTCGGGATTCCCGGGTGCTTGCCAGTCCAAATGATAAGTGGATTCCGGAAAACCATAATAATCATAAAGTAAGGGTGGATTTAAACCAAAATGAACAGTCGGTAAATCCTCTTCCCAATGTGCAGAAATAACGAGAATAGCTTTAATCTTTTTTTCGAATTGATTACCAAAATTACGAAGATAGTCTTTTAATCGGGCGTAGCCTGCAGTATCGCCAAAAGCATTTTCCATCACATGCCATGGCCCGCCTCCGTGAGGTATGTAAAATACAGGTAACGTATCCATTTTATGTTCCACTTTTTTATAAATTAATTTTACGATTTAGCATGAGATCCATCACAAAATGCTCTATTGGCAAATTGTTTACAAGCACACCAGTATTTTTGATAAGACTATTTTTATAGCAATACAAGGCAAAAAATAATTGCATAGCCCTTGTTACCGAATTACTTTTTTAACGAAGTTGCGTTCAAAAACTGTTTCATTATTTACATTCGCCATTTGGTAAACAAATTCCTTCTTGTGAAGTTATTTCTTTTGGTTTCATCTTCGTTAAAGCAGCAGAAAGTATATTTTCAAAAACGCTATCATTTTGAGCACCCGAAATCACCTCCTTTTCATTAATTAAAAAATGGGGAACACCTCTAATACCAAGTTGCCTAGATTGATAAATATCTTGCTCTACTTTTTGATTGTAATCATCGGAATTAAGAACAGCACTCCCTTTTACTGAATCTAAACCAACATTCTTAAGCACTTTTAGAATACTTTCTTGTTGAGATAAATCCACTCCATTAGTAAAATATGCCAACATAAATGCTTCTTTTAGTTCGTTAGATTTATTCAATGTTTTTGACCATTGAATGAGTCTATGCACATCCAGTGTGTTAAAAGAAAGAGCATTATCGAACTGAAAATCTATATCATATTTTTTTCCTTGATTGGCTAACTGGTGGTACATTCCTTTAATTTGTTCTACCGGGTAACCTTTCTTTTCGGAAAGATGTTTTGTTGATGGTACGGAAATGTTTTTCGGGAAATTAGAGTCCAACTGAAAGCTGTGCCAAATAATTTCTAATTTATCTTCAGCGTTTAATTTAGTAACTGCATGTTCCATTTTTCTCTTTCCTATAAAGCAGAAAGGACAAACGACATCACTCCAAATTTCTATTTTAATTTTTTCTCTACTCATTTTTTTGTTTTTTATGCGAATCCTCACTGTTAAAACGAATACCCATCACATCTACCCTGTATTCATAATTAGTTGCAAATCTATGAGTTCAGTCCAAAAAGGTGTCAGACAACTAATAGTAAGAATACTGCCTATTTGTACCAAACTCACAGGGCAATCGGGTTTAAAAAAAGTGAACATCGTTTTGCTACGATCCGTGGCACGGATAAATTAAAAACCTGCAGATATCATCAATAAAATTCAGTTTTTCATAATAAACCAGCCGTGCCACGGGTATTTTAGAATAAACTTTTTGATAATTGTGGACAAAAAGTTTAAACCCGATTGCCCTGACCAAACTCATCTATAAAACAAATGTTTACTTAAATGCTATAATTTTGCATGTGCTCCATCACAAAATGCTCCGTTTTTTGAATGTTTGCAGCCACAAAGTGCCACTTTCTTTTTTTCTTCTATTTCCACCTTCTCAGGTGTAAACTCACTCCCTTTATGCGAGCCGTCGCAAAAGGGTTGTTTGCTGCTTTTTCCACATGAACACCAGTAATATGTTCCTTGTTCAAGTTCTAATACATAAGGTGCTTTTTGTGCAATTTTTGGATCTTCCATATTTCTAAATTTTATACTGATAAATAATCAGCACTTAATAATTATTTTATTTTATTTTCCAGTTCATCTAATCGGTCGTTTGCCCCATGAACCATCATGGTAACACGCACAAACGGCATTGCCAACAACAGCAAAGCAATTGATATGAGTAGGTTAAATGTATCATAGTTTATGATATTCAACACAATTCCTACTAAGCCAATTAAGGCTGCAATAATACCACCCGGAACACCAAGAGGGCATCTTAATTTTTTCTTTTCTTCCATGTTTAAAAAATTTATTGATTAATAATTATTGAGTTTATTGATTAATTCTTCTTTTGTAGGAACACTTCTAAAAACTATTTCATTGTTTATCAACATAGTTGGAACTGAATGTATTCCCATTTTCATTGTTCTGACCATTCCGAGCGGAGAATTAGCAAGACTTGTTTTCAAATTAAACTTATCTGCAAATTCAGGTAAAATTTCACCGAGCATTTTCTTTAAAGTTCTACAATTCGGACAAGTAAAAGTGTAAAACAACTCTATTTTTATTTTATTCATATTAAATAGTTTCCTCTGCCTATTATTTAGTTGTGATTTCAATTTTCAATTCAATTTCGTTAGCCAAAACCATATCATTCATACTGTTTTTATAGGTAACACCATATTTTTGTCTGTCAAAGGTTAATGTACCTGACAATTTATTTTCTTGAATTATAACATTAATTAATTTTTCCTCATTTGTTTTCCCCTTGATAGTTAAGTTTCCAAAAACTTCATTGCCGTTAACTTTTGTTATCGTGAAGGTTGTCGTAGGGAAGTTTTCAGTATCAAAAAAATCAGCAGATTTTAAGTGTCCGATTAATTTTTCTCTTGGCGCCATTTTATATAAAGCGTCGTTATCTGTTGTAATCATAGAGTTCATATCTACCGAAAACTCACCTTCTGCAAGTGCATCCTTACTTAATATTAGTTTTCCTGATTTAAACGTTAAGTCTCCTTCGTGAGCATATACTCCAACCATACTACCTTTCCAATGCACAATTGATTTTTCTGTGTCAATTTGATAACTTGCTTTTTCTGTTTTAACATTTTCTGTTTTTTCAGCAGAGCTGTTATCCTTTGTTTTTTCATTTGAGTTGTTACAAGCAAAAATGCTTAATGCAAAAAGTCCTATTAATGTAAATTTTAATGGTTTCATTTTTTTTATTTAAATTATTAAAGTGCAAATATAAGTATAAACATTATATGTTGCAACATATGACTATGAATTTTTTTATTATATTTATAATTGTGTTTATAATCAAGCTAATACAAATAATGTTATTGCCACTATTTGTTTATGTGTTGGTTTTTTTGCATTGGAGGACGTGAGTATGTGAGGTGTTTGGCATTTAACTGATTAATTAATAAATTTATTGAAAAATGAGTCAAATATCAGTAAATGTGAGTATTACAATGATTTTTGTAAAATATTTTAAAAATATAAGTTTACCAAAGGTGCATTTTTTCTTTATCGGACTTTTTCCCGAATCAAGTTCGGGACGAGGCTGTTGCAAACCTTTTGCAGTATAAGCATACAGCTTCAAGCTTCGACGCCTCAATTCCAACAAAGAAAAAACGCATAGCCTGCCCCGCCTTAGCGGGGAATTATTCAGGTTAATAGTATCAAACTTTCAATTTACCACACTGTTTTGGATACCGGGATATATTAGTAACATTCACCAAAACATTATGGAAAATCCTCACGATAGACAATTATCAGAACCTTATTTATCAAGCTTATCTTTTATAAAAGCGATTAAAAGCCCAATTAACATGACTATAACGACTAATATACTTAGGGATAAACCAATTGATGAATCGTTTCCGGCAAAAAAGTCTAAAAGTATGGCTCCAACTATTATCAATACAATCCACAATAATTTTATGCCTGCTCCTTTTTCTTTGTTTTTTTTCATTCTCTTTTTAATAGGCTGGCAACATTTTATTCTTTTAAAATTATATCGAAGTTTCTAAGTAATACTAAAGCTTCGGGCATTGAGAATACAGCCTTTTTAATTTTTCCGTTTATTAAATCTATTCCATTATAGTTAAACG
>JAOZNO010000441.1 GCA_029933755.1 Bacteroidales bacterium
ACCTGTTGAAGAAAAAATAGTTTCAGATTCCATTGAGATGATAATTGAATAATACTACATTTCCTAATTTTCACCCTCCCTCTCATTTTCCTCAAAAATATTTTATGGAATTATAAATCCTGTGCATCTTAGTATAAACACCTTGCAATTTTAAAGGTATAATTTAAGTTAATATATAAAAGTTAAACTAAAATTTATAGTCATGAAACTAAGAATGTCAGTATTATCAGTATTATTATTGATTGTTTTTGTAGCTAATCAGGCTTTTGCCCCAACAAAGAAAAAGGCAAAAATTCAAATAGCTTTATTATTAGACACAAGCAATAGTATGGATGGATTAATTGATCAGGCCAAATCGCAATTATGGAAAATTGTAAATGAAATGGCAACTGCCAAATTTGATGGTGAAACCCCAAATTTAGAAATTGCTCTTTACGAATATGGAAACGACGGACTTTCGGCACGTGAGGGTTACATTCGTCAGGTTGCTCAAATGACAACTGATTTAGATAAAATTTCGGAAGATTTATTTTCACTAAAAACAAATGGCGGAACTGAATACTGTGGGCAAGTAATAGATGTTTCCTTAAATCAATTGCTATGGAGTGAATCAAACGATGATTTAAAAATGATATTTATTGCAGGTAACGAGCCTTTTAATCAAGGTGGAGTAGATTACAAAGTTAGTTGCAAAAAAGCAATTACTAAAGGGGTTATTGTAAACACTATTTTTTGTGGTGATTACCAGCTCGGTACTAATACTTTTTGGAAAGATGGTGCAGATTTAGCCGATGGCAAATACATGAATATTGATCAAGACAAGAAGGTTGTGCATATCCCTACACCTTATGATGATGCAATTGTACAATTAAACAAAGACTTAAATAAAACATATATAGGATATGGAATCCAGGGTAAAAAAATGAAAGAAAGACAAGTTACACAGGATAATAATGCTTCGTCAATGGGATCAAGTAGCAATGTAAACCGTGTTATGTCAAAAAGTTCTAAAATGTATAAAAATGAACAATGGGATTTAGTTGACGCTGTTGAAGAAGATGAAGAAAAACTTGATAAAATTACAGATGATGAATTACCAACTGAACTAAAAGGAAAGACAAAACAAGAAATAAAAGTCTATGTAGACAAAAAGAGTAAAGAACGTGAAAAGATTAATGAACAAATTCAGAAACTAAATAAAAAGCGCACAAAACATATTGCAGAAAAAAGAAAGGAAAATGCCGAAGATCTTTCACTAGACAAGGTAATGATTAACACAGTTAAAGACCAGGCTAAAAAGAAAAACTACAAGTTTAAATAATATTAGTTATTAGGTAACTACTCAGCCACCTAATAGTTAAAAAAATGCCACAGATTCACAGATTCTAAAACAAGCGAAGCTTGTTTTTCTGTGAAAATCAATAAAATTGATTTTTTTAATCTGTGAATCTGTGGCATATAATTGTTTATGTGGTCTATAAGCAAACTGAATAGTAACGTTATTAGTTTAAAAATGAACGTCATCGCGAGGCACGAAGCGATCTTCCATTATAAAAGAAAGTGTTAATTCTCTTTGAATAATCATACATGCAAATTATGGGGGATTCCTTCGCTCAGCACGGAATGACGAACAAAAATAAAAGCCATGAAAAAAAATAAAAAATATTTAATAAGCATATTATTCATTTTAATAAGCTATTGGTCGTTTGCAGGTGGATTTATAATAATTACACCGAATAAGACAGGTGCACCACATACTGTTCCAAATAGATTTCCTCATCATACGCATTATACTTTGGAAGTGAGATCGTTAAAAGTAGAAGTTAAAATAAAAGACCAGTATGCATTTACTTCTATAGATCAGGTTTTCTATAATTCATCAAACAGAAACGTGGAAGGTTATTTTTTGTTTCCCGTACCAAAGGGAGCAATAATAAAAAATTTTTCAATGGAAATTAACGGCAAAAAAATGCAAGCCGAATTACTTGATGCTGCAAAAGCACGGAAAATATATGAGGATATTGTTCGCAAACTTAAAGACCCTGCACTTTTGGAGTATTCTAATCAATCATTATTTAGAGTAAGAATTTTTCCAATTGAAGCAAAAAAAGAAAAACGTATTCATATAAGTTACTCTAAAGTTCTTGAAAAAGATAATAACACTGTTGAGTATATTTTCCCGTTAAATACAAAAAAGTATACAGCTGTACCATTAAAAAACACCAGTTTTAAAATTGAGATTGATTCCGAATCAAAAATAAAAACCATTTATTCGCCTACGCACGAAATGGAAATTAACCGTAAAGGAGAAAATAGAGCTGTTATTGGTTTTGAGTCTAGCGTTTTAAAACCAGACAGAGATATGAAGCTATTTATTGGTTATACCAAATCAAAAATTGGCGTTTCTACTATTTCATATAAAGAAGCAAATGAAGCAGGTTTTTTCATGCTAAATATCAGCCCTGGCTTAGTTACTGATAAAAGCAAAATTATAAGTAAAGACATAACCTTTGTTTTAGATGTATCGGGTAGTATGGCAGGCAAAAAAATGGAACAAGCAAAAAAAGCTTTAAGTTTTTGTGTTGCAAATCTGAATAGTTCAGATAAATTTCAGATAATTAGGTTTTCTACAGAAGCTGAAGCACTTTTCAATCATAAAGTAATTGCCAATAATGCGAACAAAGCTAAAGCACAGAAGTTTGTTACTGGTTTAAGACCAATAGGAGGAACAAATATTGACGAGGCATTAAAGCTAGCATATAATGAGAAACAATCTGCCGGAAGACCAAATATGATTATATTTATTACAGATGGCAAACCAACTATTGGTGAAACTGATGAAAAAAGACTTGTAAAACAAGTAGTTGATGCCAACATTGGGAATACACGTATTTTCACATTCGGCATTGGTGATAATATAAATATTCACTTATTAGATAAAATTACAGAAGAAACTAAAGCTTATAGAACGTATATTACTCCTGATGAGGATATTGAAATAAAAATTTCCAACTTTTACACAAAGGTAAGTTCACCTATTTTATCAGAAATAAAACTACATTTTACAGGCGGCATAAAAATAAATAAATTGTTTCCTAAAAATTTACCTGATGTATTTGAGGGTTCATCTATTACAATTTTCGGAAAATTTGATAAGACAGGTAGTTCAAAAATTATACTGGAGGGAAAAGTAAATGGGAAAACCGAAAAGTTTAATTACCAGGTGAAGTTTGTTGAAAATACAGACAATGATTTTATTGCACCACTGTGGGCAGCCCGTAATGTTGGCTACTTGCTTGATCAGATAAGAATGAATGGTGAAAGTAAAGAAGTGGTTGACGAAATTGTACAACTGGCAAAAAAATATGGAATTATTACGCCATACACTAGCTATTTAATTCTTGAAGATGAAGAAATTAATATAAGCACCAGAAGGCTTGCTCCTGAAAATAGAATATTTACCGGTCGCTTTTATGATGAAGATGAATTTAAGTCCCGAAGTAAGGAAGAATATTCAAATCTAAATAAAAAAAGTGGTAGAAGTGGAGTTGTTTCAAGTAACGAAGTACAAAGCTTAAGAGGTGCGAAAAATTTAGCAGATCAAAATCAGGGATCCAGCAGGATGGCTTACTATGACAAATCAAAAGTGAAACGCGATTTAAGCCAGCAAACTAAAAATATTGGTGGTAGGGCATTTTATCAAAATGGAAATGAATGGGTTGATTTATATGTTCAGACGAATAAATCACAAACAGCTAAGCGCATACAGTTTGCAGGTAAATCATACTTTGACTTATTAAACAAACATCCTGAGGTATCTCAATATCTTTCACTTGGGAAAAATGTACGATTTATTCATAAGAATAAACTGTATGAAATATATGAGTAATCTATAGATATATTGGTCATTAGAACTAAGCTTCTAATGACCAATTATTCGTTGCCAAAATTCTCTATCAATTTTAGTCAGCTTCATTGTTCATCCATGTTAGAATGATGATTCCTAAACGGGCAACTAAAAAGGTGAATAAACCAAAAATAGTTGTTATCAGGGCAACTTTTAGCCCCGCAGCCATTATCCCCTTTGAAATATCCCCAGCTGACTGAATAGCATCAAATGCCCCGACAAGGCCAATGGTTTGTCCTAAAATACCCCAAACAAGAGTAAACCACCCTAAGGATGAAATTAAAGAAATTGTTTTGCTATTTTTATTTATATTGAGAAATCCTTTAACAATTAGAACAAGGATTAACATCAATAAAAATACAATAGGGAATGTAAAAAAAGGACCACCTTC
>JAOZNO010000442.1 GCA_029933755.1 Bacteroidales bacterium
ATAAATATATTACAAAAACAAAAAACATGTATCGGTTAACAATGCTCATGGGGTACATTTAGTGAAAAGAAGGCTGGCGTAAGAATAGAGACTCCCTAAATCCCCCCGAAGGGGGACTTTGCAGCACAGCTTAATAAAAAAGTTTGATCATTGATTGGGCTTTGGTATTAAGCTGAGAGGCAAAAGCCCCTATTAGGGGTTTGGGGTCATACTCAGGCGTAAGCATCTTGAAACTCGTAACATGGAACAATAGAACACTTCGACTACGCTCAGTGCAGGCAATTTGGGTTACTGAGTAAGGTTGAAATAAACAACTGAACAATCAAAAATCGGAATTTTAACCTTTAAAATAGACAATCATGAAAAAAGTACTGAAAATATCACTTAAACTATTTTTTATAACAATCCTTTTACTTACAACTACATGCAAAAAGGATGAACTGGCCAAAGTAACCAAGCTTGAAATTGGCACAACAAGTAATATAACCGAAAATACGGTAATGGTTAGTGCTGAATTTGTTGATGTTAGTACAAATATTTCATCTTTTGGCTTTTGTTGGGCTACCACAAGTAAGCCGAAAGTTACTGATGGTTTAACACCTGCAAGTATTGCTGTCAAAAAGGGTGAGTTTAGTATTAGTATAAGCGGCCTTAGCCCAAATACCAAGTATTATGTAAGAGCTTATGCTAGGGAAGGTGAAAAAGCAATTTACAGTTCTACTGAAATTTCTTTTATCACCAATGAGGCAAAATATATAAATATTACTAGGCCACTTGATACGGATAACTGGACAAAAGGCAGTACGGAAACTATAACATGGACTGATAATATTGACGAAAATGTTCATATTGAATTATACAAAGGCGAAACCTTACTTGAAGATATTATCGCAAGCACTGAAAGCGATGAAATCCATAACTGGTCTATAAAAGAAGGATTGGATTTAGGTGCTGATTACAGTATTAAAATTTCATCTGTTGATGATGCAAGTATTTTTGCACAAAGCGAAGCATTTGAAATTTCAGAAGAACCGGAAATTACCATAACAGCACCAATTAGTACTGACAACTGGCAAAGAGGGAGTACACAGAATATTACGTGGACAGACAATATTGACGGAAATGTAAATATTGAACTTTTTAAAAATGATATTATAGTTAGTACTGATGGTGATATAGCATTAAACACAGCAAGTACCAGCCCAAAAAGTTGGACAGTACCAGCTTGTTTAACAGCAGGTACGGATTATAAAATTAAAATTACAAGCGTTGATGATGAGAATCTTTCAGGTGAAAGCGAAGACTTTACTATATCTGTAATCCCTCCAACAGTTATAACACAGGATGCAAGCAATATTACAGGTACAACAGCTACACTAAATGGAACAGTAAATGCCAATGGCGAAACGGTAGGTGTTAGTTTTGAATGGGGCGAAACTACCGCTTATGGTGAAACAACTACAGCTACTTCAGTAGATGGTGCTACAGTAAAAACGGTAAGTGCTGATATTATCGGTCTAGATCCTGGTGAAACTTACCATTTTTTGTTAAAAGCAGATGACATTGAAGGTGATGATGAGAGTTTTACAACATCAACGCCTAAACCAACTGCAACAACTTTGGCAGCAAGTACAGTTACAGAAACTTCTGCTATATTAAACGGAACGGTTAATGCAAACGGTTACGAAACCACAGTTACCTTTGAATACGGTACTACTAATACTTATGGTAATGTAATAAATTTCGCTTCTAATCCTGTAACTGGAAGTACTGAAACTAATGTTTCTGCAAGCTTAAGTAGTTTGTTAGCTGGTGAGACCTACCATTATAGGGTAAAAGCTGTAAATAGTGGTGGCATTACTTATGGTGAGGATGAGGTATTCACTACTAATGCTTACTACATTAAAGTTGAAGAACCTACAGATGGAGATCATTGGGTTATGGGAGAAACTAAGACTATTAAATGGAAAGATAATATTGAAGGAAATTTAAAAATACAACTTTTAAAGAATGGGTTTAACCCTATTACAATAAAAGAAAATGTTGATGGAATATTAACTCAATCTGATTGGATAATCCGAGTAGATTTAACACCGGATAATGATTATTCCATTAAAGTTAGCAGTTTAGATGATAATATCTCAAATGAAAGCATACAATTTATCATATCTGATAAAACTGGTACTCTTGGGACCGTACAAGATTATAATAAGCTAAATACTTATCAAACAATTAAATTGGGCAAACAGTGGTGGATGAAAGAAAACCTTAAGACTGGATATTATAGTGATGGTACGCCTATATCTGAATCAAGTTTTCATGTATACAATAATGATCCAAGCAATAAAGATATATACGGATTATTATACTCAAGAGGTGCTATTACATCTAAATTAATATGCCCAGTTGATTGGCATGTACCTAGTGATACAGAATGGAAAAACCTAGAAATATTTCTGCACATGTCTGAAAGTGAGGTAAGTAAAGAGGGTTTTCGAGGTGTAAATGAGGGTGCAGAATTAAAAGACGGTTCATTTTGGGCTAGTTCTGATACTTCTATGGTAGAAAGAATTGGGTTTTCCGCTCTTCCTGGAGGTTACTCTCAACTTACTTATGATTTATTTAGCCGTCAATGGGTTAAAATTTCAAAAAATGAGGGTACAGATGCATACTTTTGGACATGTTCCCTTGTTTTGAAATATGTTTCTGGTGGAGGATGGATAGAAGTTCCCGTTGGTAGGCATCTAAATGGACAAAGCTCTCAAATAGATAGAGTTTGTTCTAATGATATGGGATTTATCTCTATACGCTGTATAAAAGATTGAGCGACAAGAAGTTATAAAAGTTAATGGCTTAAGTTCAGATGTTCTGGGATATTTGTACAAAATATAGCTTTTAAGCGGTACAAACCGCTAAAAAGCAAATAGGTTCAAGCTACCTTTTAGCGGTTGTAACCGCTTAAAGGTTATTATAGGAATCACAGAACATCTAAATCATAGCCAAGTTAATTATTGAGTAAGGTGTAAATCAATTAGCTATAAGTCGCTATATCAATAATTACTTTAAGTGATTTACATGATATAAAGCTAAGTGTTAGCTACTTGGTCATCAGATTTAGGGAATTGATAGTAATGTTGATATACATTGATTAGGAAATTGAGGGTTTCACTCGAAGTGAAGCTCTCAATAAAACAGTATTTTATGGAAATAAAAAAGATGTTAGGTGCAAAGGCTGGCGCAAGCAGTTGTTTGCCAAATGTACGTCATTGCGATCCGCCCGGCGGTGAAGCAATCCCCTGCAATTAAGCTATGCAGCAATTTAAGCGAATAAGGCGTAGAACAAATAGCAGGGCTTTGCTTTAAACATACAGCAGAGCGTACATTAGGAGATTGCTTCACTTCGTTCGCAATGACGAAGAATAACGAGTATTTACAAACAATATAATTTATATACAAACCCTTTAAAACAACAAATTATGAAAACAAAACAAATGATTTACACAACACTGATTTTTATTTTTTCAATAAACCTGATTAGTGCACAGGAAAAAACCGAACTAAGTAGCTCTAAACTTGAAAAAAAATGTAATGACCTGATTGTTAAACTTAACGATCGTTTGTTACTGGGCAACGATTATGCAATGTCACAAAAGCTTAGTGCCGCTGAATATGGGAAGTATATTGCCGAGCAATTTATTGACGAAGGTTTAGTAAACAATTTCTGCTTTAGTAATTTCTCAGATGTATGCCTGCACCCTTTTACCTGCCTTTTGAAAACAAAGGACTATGAAATTACTGAATATTCTTTTGAAAACCTGTGGATAGAAGAAGAAAAGTTTCAACCGATAATGGCTTCAGACATTCGTATGATGGGGCAGGGGCCTGATTTAATAATTGTAAAATATAAAAAACCAGCCGGGACTATAGAAAGTGATGAGCGTTATGCTTTGATTAACAAGCAAGAATATTTGGATTATTTTAATTCGGCCATGAAAACAATTGCAAAACATATTGGCTATACTTATTCTGTAAAGGGTAATGATGAATTGGCTTATATAACTATTTCAAAAGACTAATGATTGGATGAGATAATGTAGAATTTGAAACAGGTAAATTAGAACAAGTTTTTAATGAATTCATTTAAATGATTAACTAAAATTAAACAATATGAAAACAAAACGATTTACAAAACTAATTACCATTGTATTTGTTGTAATCATGAGCACAAACATGCTGGCTCAAAAAGGTGATAAAATGCCCATTACTACATCCAGTACAGAAGCATTAAAACTTTT
>JAOZNO010000443.1 GCA_029933755.1 Bacteroidales bacterium
TTGAATATCTTTGCTTTAACTTTTGACGTTTCTTATTAGGTCAGTTGTTCTGAATATCTCACTTTTTAGTTTTTTTCGGTATGTTAAACTTATTTTAAGATTGGTAGAAGTTGGCAGTAAACAGCCCACAGTAGGCAGTAGCTCAGCAAAGTCTGCTTACTGAGAGCTGAAGACTATTCTGGTTTCAAAATAGTAAAGCACATAAAAAAACATAAACGCTGACTTTATAGACAGACTAATTACTTAAAAAATTAACAAATGAAAATACTTTTGAACTGGCTACCTCCGGCTGATGTAAATACACCCTCTATTTCGCTTTCCATTCTTAAAAAATTTATGGTAAATAGTGGGTTTGAAACAGAAATTAAATATTGGAATTTTTTGTTGTCCTTAATGTCAGATTATATTGATAGTGAAGATACCGAAATTAGACTTCTACCTTTTCTTTCCATTTTAAACGACCGTAAGGAAAATATAAAAGGCAATAATCGAATTATCTCGTTACTACAGAGATTGCAGCCATCTTTTAAAACCAATAATCCAAATTATTATTCAGAATTTTTGCAAGATAAAAAAGATGAAATATTAGAAATAATTCAGCGTGAAATTAATACGATAGATTTTAGCAAAATTTTACTTTTTGGGATTAGTGCAAAGTACAATCAATGGATTCCCGGAATGATCTTAGCTGAGGAAATTAAAAAAATTGCACCTAATGTGAAAATTGTTCTTGGAGGCTTTGGTAGCGAAAAAGTAGCAAAAGAAGCCATGAATATTTGTAGTTATTTCGACTTTGCAACCTGGGGAGAGGGCGAATATCCATTATTAGAATTGTCTGAGCAAGTAAAGAAAGAAATTCCTGATTTTAAAATTGTTCCTCGTTTGATATATCGTGAGCTTGAAGAAATTAAACAGTCATCAACAAATAAGAGTAATTATTTAGACTTTGATAATTATATTTTCCCCGACTATGATGATTTTATAAATAATTACCCATATCCTGAGGAAACAGATAATATAAATATCCCGATAAATACGATTCGTTCTTGCCATTGGAGTAAATGCAAATTTTGTGATTTTAATAAAGGCTATAAATTAAGAGCCAGGAGCCCTGAATGTATCGTAAATGAAATAGAGCATATAACGAATGAATACGGTCTTACAACATTTTCTTTTGTGGATAGTGATACCTTTGGTAGCCTGCAGCATTTCGAGAAATTACTTAATTTAATTATAGACTTGAAATATACAAACGAAGAAGATTATATATTCTGGGCCGAAATTATACCAAATGCTATGTTTACAGCAAGGCTTATGGAAAAAATGGCAATTGCAGGCTTCAAAAATATCTTTATTGGATACGACGCAATTTCCGATTCATTATTAAAGAAGATGAATAAAAGCAATAGTTTTTCTGATAATATTTTCTTTGTTAAACACGCTATAAAGAACGGAATTACTCCTACGGCTAATGTAATTCGATATGTGCCCGGAGAAACAGAAGAAGATGTGCAGGAATGCATAAATAATCTACATTTTTTGCGATTTTTTTATAATGATAAGATTGTTTCATTTTCGCATATATATGTGAACCTGGTGCTGTCGTCAATGACAAAATACTATACATTAATGTCAACTGATGAAAGAAAGAAATATGATTGTGATGATATCACTTATTTATTACCGGATTATTTCTCAAATAGTGAAACCCGGTTTCATTTATTCAGATATGAGAAAAATGTGAAAGCCAATGTTAAAGAATGGAATAAGCTAAGTGAAATAGAGAATTATTATAAAACCAATAAGTTTTCTTATAAAATTCAGGAGAACAATGGTATCTATTATTACGCAGAATATTGTAATGATACAGAAATAGAAAATATTGTATTTGGCGAACTTGAATATGGCTCTATCTTAAAAGCATTAGAGGAGAAAATTTGCACATTTACCGAACTTTATTCATATATGATAAAAATATATACTGAGATAACTGAGGAAAGGCTAAAAGAAATTCTTATGAACCTTAAAGAAGCCTATTTGATATATTACAATACGGAGTTTTCAAATATTGTAAGTGTAATTGAGCACTAAGTGCTATTTAATGTTGCTTACGCACTCGTGCGAAGCTCTTACAATTTACAAATTGCTTAACCAGATATATAGTTAATTTTGTCTGAATACCACCACGCAAATTAAGGTTTAAGGTATTTTTCAGCTTTTTCAGCAACCAAGGAGTTGGTTTTCTCATTAATATACTTAATGTTTGTTTCTTTTACTTTTGTTCTGCCTATTTCCTTGTTATTTTTATCGGAAAGAATAAATTCATCTTTAAGCCACTTTGTTTTACCATTTATAATTGGCATAATGTCATCGGGGTACATTATGTTTCGGTTTAATCCGTTAAGGGTAAAAACAAGTGTTTTTTGCTGTTGTTTTTCGCTTTTATCATAAATAATTAAATAAACACGAATTTCTGTATTATCGTATTCAAAATAAACAGCTGCTTTATGTTTGTGGTTTGCCGAAGATTTGGTTTTTAGTTTTTCAGATATCCAGTTATTCTCTAATTTAGCATCAACACACTTGTTATAAGCTTCATTTAATGGTTTGGTATCCCATTTAAAATGTTTAGCGATTTCTATAGCTCCTTTGTGTAATTCGTCTAATATTAATAATCGTTTTTTGTAAGCATTTTGTTTAAAGTAGTTTGCAAAATCAAAATTCATTTGGATAGTTGCGATATTCAATAAATCTTCAACTGCATTTTGCTTTCCTGTATTACCCTGATTATCGCTTAGATAAATAATTACTTTCCCGTGATTTTTAGATATCAGTTTATTTTGAAGATTTCTTTTGTATAGTGAGGCTATGCTCAAACAATTTAGTTCAAACTTTAACTTATTTGCTAATTCAGTGCCAAAATAAGGCCGTATTTCAATATTATCAACTACCATACTTTCCCAATTAACTATATTTCAGGATTAGGTCTTTTCTGTCCGGGTGGTGGAAATAAGGTATTATTTTCCTTTTTATAATCTCGTACATATTTTTCTTCTAAATCCAGAACATCCAAACGACCATCAATATCAATCTTTAAAATAATTGCAAAAAACCTTTTGACATCACCTGTAAGTTTATTTAAAAGATTTACTTGCATATTTGCTCGGGTAGAACTACCATTTTTATTTAACGCTGTTCCACTTATTCCAAATTTAAAAGTTTTATCTTGAATTGGTATCTTACTATCCTCAATTTTATAAATATGCTGTTTTTTCTTGCTTTTTTTGGAATTTCCGTGCGTTTTTTCTTTTTTGCTCATACTTATCTACAGCTTAAAGCAAATATACGAAAATTTAGTTTAAGATTTGCTTGATATAGCTTATATACTCTTCATTTTCATTAATACCATTATGGATTTGTCCTTTTAGGGTAATAAACTCATCCTTTTCTTTAAGTAACTTACTTAATTTCACCGATGATTTGTAATATATAACCTCATCAAGGTTTCCATGAAAAATATAGATGGGAGCCTTAATTCTTTTAAGATTTTTGTTGATTCTGAATTTATACTTTAGAAGAGACGTAGGGATAAATGAAAAGTAATGATGTACCAAATCTGTTAAATTGTAGTAAGGTGCTTTTAAAATAAGTATTCGGGGATTGTTTTTAGCCGCTAGTTTTGCAGCCGGCCCAGTCCCAATAGAATAGCCAATGATTATAATTTCATTTTCCTTGTAATCTTTACATACAAAATCATAAGCTTTTTGGATGTCTCTTCTTATTTGTAGCTCACTCTTAATTTCGCCTGTACTTTTTCCGTAGCCACGGTAATCTAAAATAAAAACATCATAGTTTAGATTAAGATATAAATCTGCTACATCTCCCCAGGAATCAAGATTACCAGCATTGCCATGCAGATAAAAAATCAGGCCTTTTGATGAGTCGGCTTTAAAATGTAGTGCATTTAATTCTGTTTTATTATCAACTTTAATAAAGTACTCTTCAAATTTATTTTGAAATGTATATTTATGGTCTTTTGAAAGCTTCTCCGGATGGAAAATCAATTTTTCCTGACCGAAATAGAGCCCGAGTAGTAAAGCAATTACAAAAAAAGCAATTATTGCCAGTATCCAAATCATTATTCTTATCACAATCAATTTATTTTTTTGTTACAAAAAAGCCATAGATACAAGGTTACACCGCATAATCTATGGCTAAATCTTTAAAAAAGCAATTAGCTATTCCTCAATTGGTTCTTTAACCTTAAGCTTTTCTTTTTTTAAATAATAAGCTA
>JAOZNO010000444.1 GCA_029933755.1 Bacteroidales bacterium
TTTCAATCATGCTTTTCTGTTTATGTAAGTAATTTGTCTTATTAGGATAAAGGTAGATAAAAAAAATTAAGTTTTATAGAAAGTGATATTAATAATTATACTTTTTAAGCAAACAATAAAATGTATTTCTTAACACATCAGCAATTAAATAAACATTTGCTTTTAGATGATTGAGATAAGAAGAGTTTAGCTTTCTTTTTATCACCAACATCAAAAAAATGCCTTAATAAAATCACAGTTAAGTAAATTTTATGATAAATTTGCATTTGTATAAATAATTTAAAATATGGATAATAAAACCTTAAAAAACATTGCGAATACAATTAGGGCTTTGTCTATGGACGGAGTACAAAAAGCAAACTCAGGACACCCAGGCCTACCTATGGGAATGGCAGATGTTGCGTCGGTTCTGTTTAGTGAATTTTTGAAATTCAATCCTAAAAACCCGGATTGGTTTAATCGCGATCGTTTTGTTTTATCAGGTGGACATGGTAGTATGCTTTTGTACAGTTTGCTACATTTATACGGATATGATTTAAGTTTAGATGATTTAAAAGAGTTTCGTCAATGGCATAGCAAAACCCCCGGACATCCTGAATTACAGGATACACCCGGAATAGAGACCACCACAGGCCCATTAGGACAAGGCATATCCAATGCAGTTGGAATGGCATGGTCAGAAACATTTCTTGCAGCTAAATTTAATCAAGATAAAAATAAGCTAGTTAATCATTATACATATGTGTTTGCAGGAGATGGCGATTTGCAGGAAGGCATATCGCACGAGTCATGTTCTTTTGCCGGGCATAATAAGCTTGGAAAATTAGTTTTATTTTATGATTCAAATAAGATTACAATTGATGGTGAAACAAAATTATCCTTTTCAGAAGATGTTAAAAAAAGGTTTAAATCGTATAATTGGCATGTACAAAAAGTAGATGGTCATAATTATAAGGAAATTAAAAAAGCTATAAAGAAGGCAAAAAAAGAAACAGATAAACCCTCAATTATTATCTGTAAAACAATAATTGGCTATGGAAGTCCGAACAAACAAGGTAAAGAAGAATCGCACGGAGCACCTTTAGGTGTTGAAGAAGTAAAATTAACAAAACAACAGCTTGGTATTTCAACTGAAGACTTTTTTATTCCCTCTGAAGTTTTTGCCACGACTCAATCATATATCCAAAATGGCGAAAAGCTTGAAGCTGCATGGCAACAAAAACTGGAAAAATATAAACCTGACAATAGTGAACTTTTTGAAAGCTTCTCAAAAATAATTAATAAAGATGAAATAACTTTTAAAGTTCCAGTTTTTGAAGCTGGCGGATCAATGGCAACACGAATTGCATCCGGAAAAGTTATTGAAGCTTTGGCCGAACAAATTAATACCCTGATTGGTGGTTCTGCTGATTTAACACCATCAAACAAAACAAAAGCGGGGATACAAGAATCTTACAGTCCTAAAAACCGACAAGGTAATTATATTCGTTATGGTGTAAGAGAGTTTGGCATGGGTGGCATTATGAATGGAATAGCTCTACATAGTGGGCTTGTTCCTTATAGCGGAACATTCTTTGTTTTTTCTGATTATATGCGTTCATCTATTCGTATGGCTGCCTTAATGGGTATACGTGTAATTTATGTATTTACGCATGATTCTATTGGACTTGGTGAAGACGGACCTACCCACCAACCGGTTGAGCATATATCATCTCTAAGGACTATTCCGAACTTAGTAAATATCAGACCTATGGATGCAAATGAAACGGCTATTGCCTGGAAAATTGCATTGGAACGGAAAAACGGGCCTACAACATTAATACTTTCAAGACAAAATATGACAATAGTTGATCGGTCAGAAGGTAATTTTGCAAAAGTTGAAAATGCTGAAAAAGGTGGATATATCTTAATTGAAGATGAAAATTATGAGGCAATAATACTTGCAACCGGATCAGAGGTTGAAATTGCACTGGAAGCTAAAGAATTATTAAATAAAGAAAATACCAAAGTACGAATAGTATCAATGCCGACAACTGAATTATTCGATGAACAAAGCGATGAGTATCGCGAATCTGTTTTACCAAATAGTTTTGACAAGGTAGTTGCTGTTGAAGCAGGAGCAAAACAAACCTGGTACAAATATGTTGGTAAAAAAGGTAAAATTATTGGAATGGATAGCTTTGGTGCATCTGCTCCATATAAAACGCTTTATGAAAAATTTGGAATAACAGCAAATACTGTTGCCGACGCTGTTAAATCTTTATTATAGACTTAGTGCTCGTCAAGAAATAACCTTTACATTCAAACTTATTCTTTTGCCCTTTTTCTTCTTTAAAAAACGCTTTAAATAGCTCGCTATTTGCAGTCTTTTTAAATTTGAAAAAGAACAAAATAACTATCTTTTAATTGTAAACTTTATTCCTGAACAGGCACTTATCACTAAATCAGACTATACTTTAAGGCCACCTCTTACAATTAATTCACATTAAATACATTAAGGAAGCAATTAACAGAGGTGGCCTTAAATACTTAATAAAGGATAATGTGCTATTATTTTTTTGGCATTTTCATCAGGCATTATTTTGTTTAGATCAATATCGAAAACACTATTCTCTTCACGCATTTTTAAGCCATAATTATAGGCTTTATCATAGTATTCAAGGGTAATATCAGCAACTTTATGAAAGTCATTCATTTCAATAGACTGAATGGCTTCTTTTGCTCGTAATCCTCCAAGACGCTTTTGAATTCTTAGAACTGCACTTTTCAGCTTTTCTTTATCAAAACTACCATAATCTTTTACAAGCCAATTAATTCGTTCACTTTTGGGCAAGTTCACCTTTAATACAGGGCTTTTTCTTATACGAATATACAATTCTTCAGGTAAGCGAACAGATCCAATTGCCTGACTTTCATCTTCAAGCCACACGATTCTCCCTTCATCCAGTTTTTTCCAGTCTTCATATAAATTGTTTTCAAACTGCTCGGTACTGTATTGCTCTAATTGACCTAACGAACCAAATGCAGAGCCTTTATGGTGAGCAAGCTTTTCCAGATCAATAAATTGCTCACCCTGCTCTGCCATTGCCTTTAGAATTTCGGTTTTGCCACTGCCCGTCATGCCACCCAGAACAATTAGTTTATAATTCTTTGCAAAACTATCTTTAATATGCCTTCGATAGCTTTTATAACCACCATTTAAAGTCGTGGTCTGTATTCCCGCCGTGTCAAATAACCATGCCATACTTGCACTGCGCATTCCACCACGCCAACAATGAACCAGTAACTTATTATTTACGGCTATTTTTTTCGCTTGTTTTACAAAACCTGCAAGTTTTGAACCCACTAACTCAAGTCCCAAAATTACCGCCTTGTCCTTACCTTGTTTTTTGTAACTCGTTCCAACCTGGGTACGTTCTTCATTCGTAAAAATTGGGATATTAATAGCTCCGGAGATATGTGCATGTGCAAATTCAGCTGGTGTTCGAACATCAATTACTGGAATATGCTCCGATTGTTCAATAAATTCTGATATTTCAAGTTGTTGTGTCATTACTAATAAATTAAACTTCTTTATACCTAAAACAATTCGTTGTATGATCGTTTACTATACCTGCTGCCTGCATAAATGCATAGCATATTGTAGTACCGACAAATTTAAAACCTCTCTTTTTCAAATCTTTACTCATGGCATCAGACTCTTTGGTACTAACAGGCACATCTTCCATTTGTACCCATTTATTAATTATGGGCTTATGGTTTACAAATTGCCAAATATATTTATCAAAGCTGCCGAACTCTTTCTGTATTCTTAAGAATATCTGTGCATTAGTAACGGCAGCCCTTACTTTTAGCTTATTTCGGATAATTCCGGCATCATTTAACAGTTCCTGAATTTTAGCTTCGTTATATAAAGCAATCTTTTCTGCATCAAAATTATCAAATGCTTTCCTAAAATTATCATGCTTCTTTAAAATAGTAAGCCAGCTTAAGCCAGCCTGAAACGCATCTAAAATCAGAAACTCAAATAGCTTTTGATCATCATGCAAAGGAACACCCCATTCATTATCATGATATTCATTATGGAAAGGATTGTTAGCCGTCCATGCACAACGAATTTTATTAGTCTCTTCAATTAACATCTCTATGCTTTATGATGAATAGCTATTCTTTACTCGGCACGTTAAATAAGCTTTTATCAATTGTAGTATTCACTTTAATCGTATCGAATGCCATGGTCATTACTAGCTTACCAAATTCAAAGCCATTTAGTTTGTATGCTAACAAAAACCG
>JAOZNO010000445.1:0-1956 GCA_029933755.1 Bacteroidales bacterium
GCGTCAGACCTTGAAGCTGTATACTTATACTGCAAAGGGTTTGCAACAGCCTGTCTCGAACTTGATTCGGGAAAAAGTTCGACAAGAAAAAATGCACCTTTGGTAAATTTATCATTTTTAAACAATTCCAATGTGCTGATTCAATTGGCTTATTTATTGGAAATTAATTACATGGCTAATAAATTTATGAACCTTTAGCTCATGCGTAGCATAATTAATCAGGATAGTTTTCGTTTTGAGTATTATTAAGTAATTAGTAATTGGTTATTAGTAAATTCTAATTTCTGATTACTAATTGCTTATTTTAAAAAATGACATGAGCAAAAAAGAAAAATTATTAGAAGGGGTACGAAATAATTTGAAAATGCGGTATTTTATGCTTAAAAAACTGCCTTTAGCATTTATTGCCGGATTAAAAGTTGTGAAAATTGACGATGAAATGGCTTCAGTATCAATTCCATTTAAGTTTTTAAATCAAAATCCTTTTCAATCTATATATTTTGCAGCCCTGGCTATGGCAGCTGAATTGTCAACAGGGATTATTGCAATTATAAATGTACAAAGTGCTTCAAAACCTGTTTCCATGTTGGTTTTTAATATGAGTGCTAATTTTACTAAAAAAGCAAAAGGCAAGATTGTGTTTTCTTGTTATCAGGCAAAAGCTATTGAAGAGGCTATTGAAGAAAGTATAAAAACAGGAGAGGGTAAAACTGTAGAGGTTACAACAGTAGGAATTGACAGTCAGGGTGATGAAGTAGCTGAATTCAAATTTACATGGACCTTCAAACCAAAGGTTTGAGAATGATTAATGAATAGTGTCTATTAATGAGCTTAGTCTAAAAACCCCTGACAGGGTTATGTTTGCAAAATACTAAAAAGTAAAACATCTGTGAAACAGCTAATTAACAAACCCTGTCAGGGGTCTTTTTCAGACATTATACCTTTTTAGACTGGACTCATTAATTATTTGAATAATACACTAATAGCCTCTTCCTTTTAGGTCTTTAACAATACCTATAATAAAATAATTAGCATCAAAACTACTGACTTGCGAAACCATACGCATACCTACAATATCAAAGTGTGAAACACCGAATTTGTCATTGCTTTGTACAACCCCTTTGAAGTTCCCCCATTTATATGAGCTTTTTGATACGATACAATCATTATCACCTTCTGCTTTTGCCATTAATTCTTGTTGAATACGAATATGCCAAGCTGGATAATTTTCAGTAACAAGTCCACCATAACTTTGATAATATACTGTTGGTATATTTGGAGCAGATTGGTTAAAATGTGGCATGTATTGCATTGTTAGGTCTGTTCCTGCCGAGTATATATTGGGCTCTTTATCACCTATAAGGCGTGCATATTTTCTTATGATTTTTAAAGCCTTTTCTGTTAAATCTTTCCTCTCGAGAAATGCAAAAATGGTGTCAGCCAGTGCACTACCACGATGTGGACTGGCAAGTGTTGTTAGACTTGCAATTTTATCCGACATTCCTAGCTTGCTTATCATATATCGTGATTCCAGCCCCCCCTTTGAATGGGCTATGATATTCATTTTTTTAGCACCTGTTTCTTCAAGGATTTGGTTAACTCTTTCTTTAATTTGTAGTGCATTTTCAATATGTGAGTTAAAGGCATCCTGATGAGCTAAGTATACAATCGCACCTTCCTTTTTTAGTTTTTTAGGTATTTTACTCCAATATTTTACTAAAGGAACATCATCGCGAAAGCCAATGCCATGCACCAATAAAATGGGGTATTTTGTTTCACAAGAGTTATTAACGATTTCTTTTTGACTTGTACATTGGATTAGTAAAAAGAAACTAATAAAAAGGAATATGATTGTTTTGCTTACCACAAAACAAAGATATAAAATTTTGTAATTATTATAACTTGCAAAGTCTTTCAGACCTAGTAAGTTTAGTTTGTTGCTACTCTAACTTGCAA
>JAOZNO010000445.1:2056-4286 GCA_029933755.1 Bacteroidales bacterium
GGTCTTTTACAGTGAGTATTTTTATTTTGTAAGTAACTTGCAAAGTCTTTCAGACCTGGTAAGTTTAGTTTGTTGCTACTCTAACTTGCAAGGTCTTTTACAGTGAGTATTTTTATTTTGTAAGTAACTTGCAAAGTCTTTCAGACTTGGTAAGTTTTATCTATTGAAAGCTTAAAACTTAGCAAGTCAAAAAAAGACTTACTAAGTTACCGTAATTCGGCTATAGCGGAACAAGACCTAGCAAGTTTAGTTTATTGTAAATTCCACATTAACAATTTGTTTCAAAGATATCATTACAATTTTTAGTAATTTTTTAGTATTTTTGAAGTTGACAAGCTTATGAAATTTAGTTAGTAACCTTTTATAATTAACTACCTCATGAAAAAACGATTAGTTTTAAATACTTTTCTATTATCATTTTTTCTCTTTTTCCAAATTACCATACAATCGCAAAGCGTGGATGAAATAAAAAGTCAGCCCAAAATGTACATTTGGGGACAAGGAAGCGGAATAACCCTGAATGAAGCTGATAATTATGCCTTGCGTTTTTTAATTGGTCAAATATCAACACATGTTGAGAGTAAATTCCGACAAAGAACGGAGTGGGGCGCAGGTAAAGAATTTGATGAAAAAGTAGAAATGGTTATTAATACATACTCTTCGGCAACTTTGCAACAAACTGAACGTATTGTAATCCAAAATGAACCGGATGCGCTTGTATTCAGGTACATAAAGCGTGAGGATATTGCCAAAGTTTTTGAAAAACGTAAAAAAAAGGCCTTGGAGTTTGTATGGTCGGCACAAAAATCAAAAGAATATTTGCAAATTGCCGATGCTTTAAAATATTATTATTGGGCTTTTAACCTGTTAAAAAGCCATCCTGATTTTGACGAGATATATTATACCGATGAAAAGGGCAAGAAACATTTATTGTCGGTTTGGATACCTGTACAGATGAATAATATTTTTTCAAAAATCAAGTTTTCTGTTAAAAAATTGAAAAATCAGGAAAACGAACTTGATATTGTTTTAAGCATTAAATATAATAGTAAACCGGTAACTAATTTAGATTATTCATACTGGACTGGCAGGGACTGGTCTAATATTATTAGCGCAAAAGACGGTATTGGATTTATGGAATTTTATGGAGCATCTGCAAAAAATATCGAAAGCATAAAATTGAAAATTGAATACCTTTTTACAGGTGAAGCCCTTATTGATAAGGAACTGGAATCGGTAATGACACAAATTAAACCTGTTCCTTTCAGGCAAAGTTATTTTAAACTGGAAATAAATCAAACTGAAACAAACCAGGTAATAAAAAAGGAAGAAAAAAATGTAGCCGGGTTTAATAAAATTAACAACCCACTTGAATATAAACACATTTTAGACAATGTGGTGAAAGCCATAAGAACAAAACAATATTCAGGGGTGGAAAAGTATTTTACCGCCGATGCCTACAGTTCATTTATCAGCCTTGTTCAATATGGAAATGCCCGCATACTGATTGAACCGGACTGGAAGGCTGCAAAACTAAATAACAGCGTTATATTCAAGGCTGTAAAAATGTCTTTTTCATTTAAAAACAATAAAAAGTTTGTTGAGGATGTTGTGTTTAGTTTTAATGAAAAAAAACAGATTGAAAGTGTATCATTTGCCCTTTCGCAGAAGGCAGAAAAGAGTATTATGGAAAAGGATGTCTGGTCGGAACAAAACCGCTTGCAGATTATTTCTTTTATGGAAGATTATAAAACAGCCTATGCTCTGAAAAAACTGGAGTATATTGAATCAATTTTTGCCGATGATGCCTTAATTATAGTGGGGCGTTATGTTCTTGTAAAGAATCCTGAAAATCGGTTTATTAACAACAAGGTGGTACAATATAACCGTTATAGCAAAGCTACTTATATTAAACGCTTAGGCCGTTCTTTTAAAAGTAACGAATTTATAAATTTAAAATTTGAAGAAAGTAGTATACGGAAAGGAGCAAAAGGAAATATTTATGGTATACAAATTAAGCAAAGCTATTTTTCAACAAATTATGGCGATGTTGGTTATTTATTTTTAATGGTTGATTTGAACAAGCCTGAAATGCCTGTAATTCATATCAGGACATGGCAGCCCGAAAAAGACGGGAATGGCGAAATTTATGGACTAAAAGATTTTTAATTTGCTAACTTGCAAGGTTTTTCAAACCTGGTAAGTTTTATCACTAACTTGCAAAGTCTTT
>JAOZNO010000446.1 GCA_029933755.1 Bacteroidales bacterium
CCTTTAAAAAAGCTCAAAACCAGCTCAAAACAAAATATGCAAAAGTTGATGGTGCAGCTTTTGCCTGGGCAGCTTTTGTGCTGATGAGGTAGAATATTCCTCCTCGCTGTTATCCAAAAAAACATATAGGCTTAAGCAAATATTATTCAATCCAATTTCTTGATTTTCTTAGTAAAAATCATTACCTTTCATAAATGTTGTCAAACTACACAAGCCTTTCTGTGACAATAGAGAGAATGAACTGTAAAATAACTTTTGCTCACCTTCTAAAACCTAATAGCATGAATAAAAATCCTTTAATCTCCAGAGTATTAATAATTGCAGTATTAATGCAAATAATTACTTTAAATCTACAAGCTCAGGATATTTACTCTGTGTATTATTCTTCTTTTTTCGATGCCATAAAAAAACGTGATTTAAGCGGAATCAAAACACTAACTCAACATGGTGATATGGCTATAGTAGCTCGTGATAAAACCGGCAAATCAGCACTGCATATATCTTGTTCATTGAGTAATAATATTGAAATTGTTAGCTATTTACTACAAAAAAAAGTTGATCCAAACCTTGTGGATAGTTTAAGGCATACTGCTCTTTATTATGCGCTTAGTGGGTGGAATATAGATGAATACGCATCCTTACTGTTAAAGAATGGTGCTAATCCAAATATTAAAGATTCTAATGGTAATACTGTTTTACATCAACTTTCAAATAAGTACAAATCTGCAGAAGTAAATGAAATAGTAAAACTATTAATATACTATAAAGCAGATGTAAATATAAAAAATGATAAGGGCGAATTGCCTGTCCAAATTGCTGAGAAAAAGAAAAACAAAGAGCTCGTAAAAGTACTTAATAATACAAAACCGGATATCTGGTTTTTAGCAAAATATGGAAGTCTTGATGAAATAAAATCATATTTTAAACTTAATAAAGTTGAAATTAACAAGCCGGATAAAACGGGTCAAAGTATTTTAGCTTATGCGCTTGAATCTAAAGATGATAGGGTAGAGGTGATTCAGTATTTACTGGACAAGGGTGCCGACATGAACTTTGTGTCATGGGAGGTTTTGGATATTACCATTCAAAACAATAATAATAAAATGCTCGAAAAAGCCCTTGCAAATCTTAAAAAGGAACTACTTCATTCACCCCTATATATTGCTTTACATTATTCAAACTTAGAAACTGTAAAAGTGTTAATTGAGTATGCCTTAGAAAATAATAAAAACCATGATTGGAAAAAAGGTCTTCTCGGTGAAATGTGCTGTATAAACAGATTGGAAATTGTTGAATACTTGCTATCAAAAAATTTTGATGTAAACGATGTTTCTGATGGTTATACAGCCTTGCACATTGCCTGTGGTGGAAATTGTTATGGCTGCGATGAAATAAACCCTGAATTAATTACAACATTAGTTGTTGCCGGAGCAAAGCTAAATATTAAAGATCCCAAAGGTAATACTGCACTAATTTATGCCATAGAAAACAAAGCTCCAATTAGCACAATTAACTATTTGCTTGATAAAGGTACTGATGTAAAACAAGCCAACAATAAAAATGTTACTGTATTGCACTATGCATCCTTATATGAGAATAATGACATTGTTTTGTTAAAAAAGATGGTAGCTAAGGGTGCTGATGTTGCATTAGAAAGTGATTATCATCAAACAGCTCTTTTATTTGCAATTCGTGGTAATAATTTAGATGCTGTTAATTTTTTACTTGAAAATGGAGCTGAAAAACCAAAGGTAGAACATATTGAGTTGGCAATTAAGACAATAAATGCCCAAATGCTTGAGCTTCTGGTATCAAAAGATGTTGATATTTCAAGCCTAAATACAAATATTGCGGTAGAATCCGGCACTTATGAAATGCTCGAATATTTATTAGGAAAAGGAGCCGATGCCAATTTTAGTGATTCATGGTCGTTTATGCCCCTGCATTGTGCTGCAAAAATTAAAAATAACACAAAAACAATTGACTTATTATTGAAAAATGGAGCAAAAATTAATTCAAAATGTAATAAGGAAAATAATAATTTCACAGCTATTGATTTTGCTATTAAGGAACAAAATGTTAAAAATGCTAAACTTCTAGCTTCAAAAGGGGCAATTGTTAATACCGAAAAAACGCTTATACCTGCCGTAAAGAATCAAAATTACGAATTAACCAATTTTCTTATAAAAAATGGCTATGATGTTAATAAATATGATAATTATGGGAAAACTGCTTTGTTTTATGCTGCGGGTTATTCTACAGATACCGTTAATGTACGTATTTTGAAACTATTATTAGAAAATGGAGCAAAGGTAAGGGTTTACAATTATACGAATGAAACTCCCCTACACTATGCTGCTGAACAAAATAATACCGAGGCAATTTCTTTATTGAGTACACAGTACAAAAAGGAAATGATGACAATCTCAAGCACTAATGCGCTTATGCAACAAGATTTAATACTTGAAGATATAATACCTCTTGACTCAGCATATTATTCCCATTTTATGAATAAACCCTATCAAAGATTAATAAAATCATTGCATTATGAATGTGAAAATTATGGGACTATTGATCTTAGCGCACTTTTAGTAAAAAAACTGCTGGATAAAAATATAGTTAACTATAATGAGTATGAACCTTATAGTCATTATGCACCTGTTCCTATACAAAAAGCCGATCTTGAAAAAAGGCTTGGGGGCGGAACATTTGATATATATGTTGAGGATATTGAAACCGGAGAGCTTAAAACTGAACTCATAGAATTAAGTCCTGATAAAAGTGAATTGAGTGCAATAATATTTAATGACAAATGGTATTTCGATGAAAAAAACTTCAAACTAACAAAAGAAGTAAGTTCTTATTGTCCGATAAGGAAATATTATGACGAAGAAGATACTGATGCGGAAGATCTGAAACTGAAAAAAATTGGATATTTTGTTTACGATGATTATAAAAGTGATGAAGAGAAGTTGGAAACAGAATCTCGTATGAAATTATTTAAAAAACTAAAATACGAGTTTTTTCTTGATAATCCTGAGTATGAATATCTAAAAAAAGAAGATTACTTTTTAGACGATTTGCATTTTGAAAAAAAGAACTCCCCTTTTTGGACCAGTTATGCAAAAAATAAGTTTAGGGATATTATTCTTGAACAGGTTTTAACCGGGCAGTCTGCTGCTTATGACTTTGCAAGTGGTGAAAAACTATCTGTTCATAAAGTGCTCGAAAATCTTGGTGTAAAAGACGAATCTGTAATGGTTGAAGATCTTGATAATCCTTACGGTGATATGATTGAAATGATTATTGAAGGTGAGTATTCCCGTGAGGAAATAAAGTCAGTAATTTTTATTGAAAATTGGTATATTGATGAACAAACCATGCGTATTAAAAAGGAGATTGTCGGCGTTGCACCTGTGCGTTGGTATTATCTAGTCGACTATTATGGTGAAGAAGAAGAGGCTTTGAGAAAGGAAATTGTCTTTGTGGTGTATTTTGATAAACAAAAACCGAATAACTACGATATAAAATACATTTCGGAATCAGTTCCATTAGACTCTGTTGCATTACGGCCGGTAAACAGTAAGTTGTTTAGCAATCATGCATATTTTACATTTAAAAATATGAATATTGATTTCAAGAACTTATTTGTTGAAAATATTAATAAGCAGAAAGTTAAATTTTATACGGCTGCTTATAGCGATGATGACTTTGGGTACTATAAAACGGGAAATTATAAACAATTGAATAAGCATGAACTTTTGGAAAATGTTGGAATAAGAAACGATACCGTAATGCATGAAAACGCAGATGGAACATTATCCCAGGAAGTAGTGCGCTTAAAAGGCTACGGAACAGATTCAATAGCAACTATTTATTCAAATGAAATTTGGAAATTTGATGCTCAGAACTTTGTGTTTTACAAGAATGTATTTTCTTACTCGCCATCAATAAAATTTTATAGAGAGGAGCATGAAGATGGCCGTGATCCTTTGTATAGGCTAATTGCTTATATTATTAATAAGGAGGAATTAAATAGCTTTTCACAAAAAGCACCACGAAAAATGCAAGTTTTTAAACAGTTAAAATATGAATTTGGCTATGATTCTGAAACAATGAAAAATACTGAAATCCCTGAATGTGAAAAAGAAACCCCACTTTTTTGGAACAATTATAATAATAAAGAATTCAAAGAAATTGTTTTTGATAAAATCCTGAACAAAAAGCATGACATTTACGGTTTTGAAAGCATGT
>JAOZNO010000447.1 GCA_029933755.1 Bacteroidales bacterium
AGGCAAGCTATCTGTAAAAAACATAAAAAATGGTGCTGAGTTTAAGATCGAATTTTAACAAAATGCTATAATGGTTTAATGGCAATTAATGACCAATGACTATCTAATGACAGCGCTACTTCGAATTCGCTCAGTAGTCGCAAATGACTAATGATAGTTTGCAATAGGTGACAAATGACAACTTAATGACTAAATAATATGGAAAATGCAGAATTTAATATTTCCCTTCTTTATGTTGAGGATGAAGATGAAGCACGTAAAGGTGTGTCTGAAATGATAAGCCGGCGGGTAGGTAATTTCTATGTTGCAGAAAATGCAAACAAAGCACTTGAAATTTTTAAAAACAACAAAGTTGATTTATTACTTTCCGATATAAAAATGCCCGGAATGGATGGTCTGGTGATGGCTGAGGAAATGAAAAAAATAAAACCTGAGCTTAAAATAATTATGATGTCGGCCTTTACCGATACAGCTTATTTGTTAAAATCAATTGATCTACAGGTAGATGGTTATATTGTTAAACCAGTACGCAAACAAAAGCTGCTTTCAGCAATTAAAAAGCAGGTTGATATTATTATTACTGAAGAGACGATAAAGGAACAAGAACAAGCTTTAAAAGAAAGTGAAGAAAAATACAGAAGCTTTTTGGAAGACTTACAGGATGTTGCATTTGAAACAAATACGCATGGAGAAGTAGTTTATGCTAATAAGATAGCTGAATCAGTATTGAATATTTCAAGATCTGAAATAATTGGAAAATCATTTAGTCCATTTTTTGATAAAGAAAGTCAGAAAAAAGCAGCTGATATTTATAAAAAAATACTAAAAGGTGAAAGCCTTGAATATGTGTTAACTCAAATGAATGGAAAGGTATTTAGATATAAATCAGCACCCAGAATGGATGCAAGAGGGGGAATTATAGGTGTGTTTGGTATTGCACGTGAAATAACGGATTTTATAAAAGCAGAACAAAAAATACAAAATCAAAACAAACAACTAAAAGAAGTAAACGCTACAAAAGATAAATTTTTCTCGATAATTGCACATGATCTAAAAAGCCCGTTTAACACGATGTTGGGTTTTTCTAAACTGCTGCTTGAAAAATTTGAAAAATATGATGTGCAAAAGCAAAAGCAATTCCTTGGAATTCTTCGTGATGATATACAAAACACGTATAAATTACTTGAAAACTTGCTTTTATGGTCGCGCTCGCAAAGAGGGACTATTGATTTTCATCCTGAAAATATAAGTTTATATTTAGTGCTTGTTGAAACGATTGACGTGTTAAAACATACAGCAACTAGTAAGTCAATTACTATTAAAAATAAGATAGCTGAAAATATTATTGTAAAAGCTGATTTTAGTATGCTGTTAACTATTCTGCGTAATTTAATATCAAATGCAATAAAGTTTACACCCAAAGGGGGTATTATAGAAGTTGGTTGTAGGCACGTAGAGACGTACGGCCGTACGTCTCTACAAGCAAACACCTTTTTTGAAATATACGTAAAAGACAGTGGCGTTGGCATGGAAAAACAAAAACAACTAGAAATATTTAATATCTTAGAAAATATTTCAACCAGTGGCACTGAAGGTGAAACTGGTACTGGTTTGGGCTTAATATTATGCAAAGAATTTGTTGAAAAACATGGTGGTGAAATTTGGGTGGAAAGTGAGCTGGGAAAAGGAAGTCGATTTAGCTTTACATTGGCACAGGCTTAAAATTTAAACCAATAAATAATCGCTAATAAGTGCGTGTCTCACTTTTTAGTTTTTTTGGTATGTTGAACATATTTTATGATTGGTAGAAGTTGGCAGTAAACAGTCCACAGTAGACAGTAGCTTTGCAAAGTCTGCTTACTGAGAACTAACTGCGTGCCGCCTAAAGCTTTAGCGGTGGCGCAATACTGTTTTTGTTTGAAAATAGTAAAAAAACTTGACTTAATGGATATGCACTAATTAGAGCATGTCCATAAAGTCGACACTTTAGAAAAACTTCGCAAGTTCAAAAAACTTACTAAGTTAGTACTCAACTTGCAAAGTCTTTCAGACTTGGTAAGTTTCCAGGAAAAGCACACTTTATGGACAACACTAATTACAAAACATTTCTATTATGAATGAGCTTGACAAATCAAAAGACCAATTACTTGCTGAATTGCAACAATTAAGACAAGAGATAGAAATAATTGAAAATAAATCAAACCTGCTTAAATATAACGGGCTTATTTCTAACACAAAAGATAATATATCCTTAATCAATAAAAACTATCTGTATTTTGATGTAAATGAAACCTATTTAAAAGTCCATAATATAAAAAGAGAGGATGTTGTTGGAAAATTAGTTGAAAATATTTTTGGGAAAGAAGTGTTTACAAATTACATAAAAGGAAATGTTGATAAATGCCTTGCCGGAGAAATTGTTAAGTATCAAAA
This sequence comes from Bacteroidales bacterium, assembly GCA_029933755.1. Classification (GTDB taxonomy): domain Bacteria; phylum Bacteroidota; class Bacteroidia; order Bacteroidales; family NBLH01; genus NBLH01. Next base: position 2,434 of record JAOZNO010000447.1, read on the forward strand.
ATGGTTTGATTTTCCGAAAAATGTAAGGAAATATATGGATGTTGCTTTTTATCCTTTCTATGGTAAAGACAATTCGATTCTTGGTGTTATGGTAAGTTCGCATGATATAACAGAACTTAAAACAAAAGAGGAACTGCTGACAATTAGTGAGTTAAAGCAAAAGTCATTAATTCAGAATATTCCAGGAATGGTTTATACAAGTATTTCTAATGATCTAAAAGAAATTGTTAGTGGGGCAGAAGAAATTTGTGGGTATTCGATTGATGAATTACAAACAGGGAAAACCGAATGGATTAATATTATTCATCAGGAGGATAAAGAAAAGCAATTATTAAAAGTTGAAAAAATATTTAAAAAAGCTCAGACAATAATTGCTACCTACCGGATAACTACAAAAAATGGAGAATTAAGGTGGGTTGAAGACCGTATGACATCATGTTTTTATGAGGTGGAAAATCATTTTAGAGTAGATGGTATTGTGTTCGATATTACTGACCGTAAAAAAACAGAACTTGCCTTAAAAGAAAGTGAAGAGTATTTTAGAACATTAATTGAAAACAGCAGCGATGTAATTTCTATTTTGGATGATAAAGGATATATAACTTATGAAAGTCCTTCGCATAAAAGAGTTTTAGGGTATAATAACTTAGAATTATTAGAAAGAAATGTTTTTGAATTAGTACATCCGGATGATAAGGAACGAATATTTGATCAGTTTGTGGAACTAATAAAAATGCCAAACGCAATTGAGCATGTTAATTTTAGGTTTCTGCATAAAAATGGAAATTGGCAATATATTGAAGGGACAGGTAGAAATTTGTTGAGTTCAGATATTGTAAAAGGTATTGTTGTAAATTATCGGGATGTTACCGATCGTAAAAAAATAGAGCAAGCACTAAAAGAAAGTGAGGCAATGCTAAGAGAAAGTAATGCTACAAAAGATAAGTTTTTTGCAATAATAGCACATGACCTAAAAAACCCTTTTAATACCATGCTTGGATTCTCTAATTTACTTATTAAAAATTTTGACAGCCAGGATGTACAGGAACAAAAGCAATATCTTGCTTATTTAAACCATGATATACAAAATACCTATAAATTACTTGAAAACCTGCTTATGTGGTCGCGCTCGCAAAGAGGGACGATTGATTTTTATCCCGAAAAAGAAAACCTGTTTTTATTATCTGAAGAAACAATTAGTCTGTTAAAACGATCAGCGGTTAATAAATCAATAGAATTAATAAATAAAATACCTGAAGATATATATCTAAAAGTAGATAAGAATATGTTGTCGATTATTTTGCGTAATTTGACAGCTAATGCAATAAAATTTACCGAAAAAGGTGGTGCTATTGAAATTGGGTGTCGGCACGTAGAGACGTACGGCCGTACGTCTCTACAAGCAAACACCTTTTTTGAAATATACGTAAAAGATAATGGGATAGGTATTTCAAAGAAAAAGCAAGCCCGCTTATTTAAAATTTCTGAAGAAGTTTCAACAAAAGGAACGGAAGGTGAAGTGGGAACCGGCCTGGGCTTAATTTTGTGTAAAGAGTTTGTTGAAAAACATGGTGGCAAAATTTGGCTTGAAAGTGAAGAAGGGAAAGGCAGTGAGTTTATTTTTACCCTGTAAAATTTATACCAGACTTTGATTAAATAAAAAAATGGAAAATAAGCGAACATATCAGGATTTAGAAAAGGAAAATGAAATTCTTCGTGAAAAGTTAGCAATTTCAGTAAATGATGAATTAGTACAGGCTACGGGAAAAAGTGAAAATGAGTTGCGCTTACTCTTTAATGCCATGACCGA
>JAOZNO010000448.1 GCA_029933755.1 Bacteroidales bacterium
TCAGAACCAGTTACATTATCAAATAATTCAACCTCATTAGTTTATCAGTTGGTTGAGTATGATGATATGATTGTTGGAGGGAACAAAACTGGCTTGGTGAGTTTTAATGGGAATGATTTTGACAGACTACATGATATTGGTAATATTGTTTGGTCATTATGTGCTGATGATGATATATTATGGGTAGGTTCAGAAAATGGTCTTGGAAAATTTGAAGATGATGAATATGAAAAAATTGATTTAAGCTTATCAAATATTGTTATTAATGCAATTCTAAAGGCAAACAATAATGATTATCTTTGGTTAGGAACAAATCATGGCTTTTTATATTATAATAAAAGTAATAATAAAATTGAGCTTTCAATAGATTCAAAAGATGGTCTTCAAGGTAATGAAATAGCTATTGATGGACTATTTTTGGATGAAAGAGGATTATTGTGGATTGGTAGCTATCATGGAATTTCAACTTTTGATATAAAAAAGAAACGGGATGTAAAATACACTCCTGAAGGCAAAATAGAAAGAATTACGCTTAATGGAAATGAAGTCGGAATTAACTATTTAAGACATGGTCTTAAATATAATGAAAATAATCTTACATTTGAATTAACAGGCCTCTCTTTTAAGGATGAAAAATCTGTTGAGTATGAATTCTTTATGAAAGGTCTGGAGAATGATTATGGAGCATCAAAAGGAAAAAAATATATAGCCCAATATCCGAACCTTCCACCCGGGAAGTACGTATTTAATTATAGAACTAAAGGTAATGATGGCATATGGAGTTATTATAAACAAATAGAATTTAGAATAGACAAACCTATTTGGCTAGAATGGTGGTTTATTGTTTCTGTATTCTTAATGATTGCATTATTAGTTTATGGACTTGTTAAATGGCGAAACCTTGCTCTTCAGCGTCAAAATGAAGAACTTGAAAGACTTGTAAAAGTTAGAACCGTTGAAGTTGTGGAAAAAAATGAAGAATTACTTCAAAAACAAGAAGAAATACTTGCTCAAAGAGATGAAATTGTAAAACAAAAAAATAGAGCAGAATTACAAAGAGATGAGATTACATTACAAAAAAAGGAGATAACGGACAGCATACTTTATGCAAGTAGAATTCAAAAAGCAATTTTACCACCTAAAGAGGCTATTACAAATGCCTTACCTCAACATTTTGTTTTATACTTGCCACGAGATATTGTAAGTGGTGATTATTACTGGTTTCATCAGCGAGGAAATAAAGCAGTAATTGTTGCAGCTGACTGTACAGGGCATGGTGTACCTGGTGCATTCATGAGTATGTTAGGTTCTGCTTTTTTAAGTGAAATTGTTGCTAAAGAAAAAGAAGTACCTACAGCTAATGAAATTTTAAATCAGTTAAGGCATCATGTAATTAATACATTGCATCAAACAGGTGGTGAAAATGAAACAAAAGATGGAATGGACATCGCCATCTGTATTATTGATTATGATAAATCAAATATTGATTATGCAGGAGCTTTTAACTCACTATATCTTATAAGAAAGGGAGAATTAATTGAGTATAAGGCAGATAGAATGCCTATTGGTGTTTCCTTTAATCAGGATAAACCTTTTGTTAATCACTTTGTGGATTTCCAAAAAGATGATTCTTTTTATATCTTTTCTGATGGATTTATTGATCAGTTTGGTGGACCGGATGGAAAGAAATTTAAATCGCGCCAATTTAAAAACATGATTATAGAAATGCAGGAAACGCCAATGGATGTGCAAGAAATTATGCTTCATGACAGATTACTTGCATGGCGTGGTGATATTGAACAAATTGATGATATTTTGGTGATTGGATTTAGGATTGAATAATTGTAATAGGAGAGATGTGATAGGCTTAATGAACTTCTATTAGTAAAATATTTAGTATTTGCGAATAATTATAGGGTGAAAAATAATCATGGCAAAGAAGAAAACAAGTTATAGAGATGCTGTTCTGGAAATTGAACAAATTATGCAGAAACTTGAAAATGAGGAATTAGATATTGATGAACTTTCAGTTAATGTAAAGCGTGCAAGTGAGTTAATTAAGAATTGTAAAGAAAAACTTCATAGTACTGAAAAAGAAATTGATCATATTCTTGGTGAAATGGAAGAATAATTGGTCTGAATAGTCTCAGAAATTATAGATTTTTTGTTCCTCTTATTACCTTAATATTTTTCGAACAAAGGCAACCGTAAAATAAGACATTAAAAATAAACCAATAAAACCTTCAATACCTGAAAGCCATCTAATAATACCAGAAGGGTAATAATCACCATATCCAATGGTAAGAAAGGTTATTGCACTGTGATAAAATCCCTTTTCTATTAAGCTCAAATCTCTTGGATCACCTGCGTCATAAAGTGAGGAAATTATTTGTGTATCATGAAACATAAGAGGTAGGATAATATACACGATACTAAAAAGTAGAAACATTACCGTCATGCTTAATAAAACCCGAATTGGGTCTGTAGCATATAAGCCTACTTTATCAAATACAACTAATCGGAAGAAATAGCTAATATTATCCCAAATTCGAGGAATTAATTTTTTAGTTTGTGACTCTTCAAGTTGAGATTTTGATTCTAATCGTTTGAATTCAACATATGCACCATCTTCATAATCGTATTGACCAATAAGGTTGTAATTTTCTTTTAAAACCCTAAATTGTTCAGCCTTATTCATATTGCTGGTATTTTGATTCAAAATAAGGCTTTTTACATCATTTTGTTTCCAATCAATATAAATTCTACCTAATAAACGTATACCAGAAAGATCTAAAGCTTTGATATCGGTTTTAAAATCAGAGGAGTCAATATCAATAATATCTTTTACAATTGTATTTGATAAATCTAATTTCCCACATTCCTCAACCCTTAAATCAAAATAATTATTCATTTGCGAAGACTCAAGGGAGAGTAGACCAAATTTTGATTGTTTAAATGAAACCTTACCTTGTCCAAAGTTTACATCATCAATTATTAATTCAGCATTTTTAAAATCTGCCATCTCAAAATTAAAAATACCAACTCCAAAAATAGTTCGTCTGAAAGTAATTCTACCTTTTTTTAGTTCGCTGGCTTCAAAAATGACTTCTCCATCACCAAAAAGCGCCCTGTTAAAAGTAATTCTGCCAATACCAAAATCAACAGCTCTAAAATCTACAATACCTTCTGAAAACTGGGTTCTTTCAAAAATAACATCACCTACTCCAAAATGTGCATAATGAAAATCAAGTTTGCCTACTCCAAAATGTGCTAGTTTAAAGGATAGTTTTCCATTTCCAAACTCTGTTCCTGCAAAAGAAACATCACCATTTCCAAAATGAGCACTAATAAATGAAATATCACCATTACCAAATTCACAGCGAGTAAATTCAATATTTTCATTACCAAATACGGTATTTCTAAAATTTACATTACCATCGCCAAACTCTACTTTTTCAAAAGCTACTTCACCTTTTCCAAAATTAGTTTTAGTGAAATCAATTCGTCCACTACCAAACCTTGCAACTTTAAATGAGACTTTGCCTTCACCAAATTTAGAATTTGTGAAAATTACATCACCGTTGTTAAACTCAGCATTTAAAAATAATACTTCGCCATCACCAAAGTTTACATTTTCAAACTTTTTATTACCTTCTTGAAAAATTACATTTTTAAAAGATACATTTCCAAAGCCAAATTCAGAATTTGAGAAGGATACATTTAAAAAGTTAAATAATGCATGATCAAAATATACATTCTGTTGAAAATGCGAGAAGTCAAATAAAACATGTTCTGAGCCAGAAAAAATACAGTTTCTGAAATTTACTTCACCCTGGAAATCAGAATAGGTAAAATCAAGCGGTGCTTTCTTTTTATCACCATCAAAAAAAGAATTTTCAGCTGAAAAGTTTATTAAAATAATTAATTCATCTGGACTCTTTTTTCGTGACGACCTGTAATTTGATAATGAAAATTCTTTTATATAAGAGTTATCAAGATTAATGGGTTCATTATTGTCAATTTTACTATATACATCCTCAATATCAAGGTAGCCAATAACATCTTGTTCTATAACTTCTTCTTTATCATCAAAATATGTTAATTCAGCAGTTTTAGCAAAACTATGACTGTTTTTAATAAAAGGCTTATCCAGAATATTTACTGTGTATTTTTTGAAGTTGCGGGTCATGAAGTAATTTAACTATAGCTGTTACAAAAAAGATTATGCTTATTTTATAGGC
>JAOZNO010001086.1 GCA_029933755.1 Bacteroidales bacterium
TGAAAAGAATTTAATTCGGAAAGTACTGAAGTGACAGGAATATCATAAAGAGACATTAACTGTTTATCGAAATTTAAGAGCAATTCAGGGCGTTTACCCGGAATTTGAATATTGATACTTTCAATAGAATTTAATTGCCCCAAATAATATTCAATATCATTAGCCTGATTCAGCATTTTATCAAAATCCTGACCTTTAATAATTATACTTTCTGATTGAATACCTATTCCTAGCAGTTTGCCAAAAGCATCACCTCCATCAAATCCACCTCCACCACCAAATTTACGCCCGGTTGCAGGTGGTTCCCATCCAAATTCTGCCTGTTGCAAATCATCCAAACGTTCTAAAATTTCATTTTTTATTTCAGCTACAGAGTGATTTCTAATATCCTTAAAATCATCAACTAAGGAAATATTAAGTACTGCTTCTTCTTCATAAACCTGACTAACAATATCTTTCTTCTCTTCAAGGTTTTCTAGTTTTTTTTCGACTTCTATAATTAACAAATCGGTGTTTTCAAGCGTTGTACCACCCGGCATAGTCACATATAAGGTCATCTCGGTCACTTCCGCCTCTTGAAGTGACATTACACTTACACCAAGACTAATTAACAAGGTAACAAAAAACAAAGCCAGTGCCCCAAGAACCGTCCGTGCAGGTTTACGCATACTGGTTTTTAAAAGTACCATGTATATTTGAACCAATCGGTTATGCTGCGAAATTTTCTCAAACTTTATCGGTTTTGATGAGTTTTTTCCTTTTAAAAAGGCATGGGTAACCATAGGGACTAATAAAAGTGCCACCACCAACGAAACCAGCAATGTGGAAATTATCGAAACCCCAATATGCTTTCCTAACAAACCAATCAGAAAATTTTCGGAAAAAGCAAAGGGTAAAAACACCATAATTGTGGTAAGTGTTGCAGCAAAAATAGAACGCCAAACTTCGCTGGTTCCCTGAATAACTGCCTGATCTGCATCCATACCTTTGGCAGCTAACCGATATATATTTTCGAGCACTACTACACTATTGTCCAACAACATACCAATAGCCAAGGCCATTCCAAGTAAGGTTAAGCTATTT
>JAOZNO010000449.1 GCA_029933755.1 Bacteroidales bacterium
TGTTTAAATTTTCGTTATTATTATTCTAAATTTTTACACAAGAACCTCATTTGTATATACATATCATTTACATTTAAAATTCTATTTTAACAAAATATGAAATCAAAAAGGACGCTATTAATAATTCTTGTATGGTTTGTAATAGTTCTAGCTTTTTTGTTTTCAAACATCTTCCTTAAAGAAACCAACTCTGATGAAATTATTATTAAGCAAGCACATGTATTTTATATTTTAGTTTTTTTATTCGTCTCTGTGGGGATTGTTTTATCTCAGAAATCTTCAAAAAATAAATTCTTAAAACTCAGAACGGAAAGTGAAATAATCAGGGAAAAGAATAAAAAAATTGAAGAAGCTCATAAAGATATTACGGATAGTATAACTTACGCAAAAAAACTACAAGACGCACTTCTAACTCCCAAAGAATTTATAGATGAATATTTTACGGAATATTTTCTTTTCTTTAAGCCAAAAGATCAGGTTAGTGGTGATTTTTATTATGTAAATAAAATTGGAGACCGGATAATTTGTGCTGTGGCTGATTGTACTGGTCATGGCGTTCCCGGAGGTTTTCTTACAATAATTGGTATTACCTATTTGCATGAGATTGTCAGACGGAATGAAATGGATAATCCGGGTATGGCATTAAATGTTATACGAGAACGTATTAAAAGAACTTTTAGAACTTTTGGCTCCGAAAATCAAAATGGATTTGATATTGTACTTTGTGCAATTAATACGAAAACAAATATTTTAGAATATGCCGGTGCATTTAATCCTTTATGGATAATTAGAAATAGTGAACTGGTTGAATATAAGGCAACAAGGAATCCTGTTGCACTTTATCCCGTAGAAATAGAATTTGAGAACCACGTAATTCAACTTGAAGACAATGATTTAATTTACCTTTTTTCTGATGGGTTTTATGACCAATTTGGTGGGCAAAAACAAAAAAAGTTCTCAAAAAAACGCTTTAGAGAACTAATTTTGGAAAATCATACTTTAGCTTTTGAAGAACAAGAACAAATTATAGAACAGGCTTTTTACCAATGGAAAGGTGATACTGAACAAGTTGATGATGTTACAGTTATGGGGATAAAATGGCAAATAAGCTAAAGGCCAGTTCTAATAATTAATTTGCCACAAAGTAATTAGTGCCTGAACAGAAACTAAGTGTTTGTCCATAAGGTAAGCTTTGTCAATTTTTAGATGTGCTAAACTTTAATTAAAAGATGTGAGAAGTTGGCAGTAATCAGTCTACAGTATGCAGTGGCTCTGCAAAGTTTGCCTACTGTTAAATGAATACTGTTCATACTTCAAAATTGTAAAGAACAAAAAAATAGGTAAAACACTGATATTATAGACATACGCTAATTAGTAGAGCTGACCTAAACCTTTTATCTAAATGAAATCCTTATATTTTATATTTACTTTTCACTTTATTATTATTTCATCAATAACTGCACAGTATAACACCCCAGTTTATATTGATAAAGCACGGCGCGAAATAATGAATAATGAAAACGAAAAGGCTATCGAACGCTTAAACACGATTATTAAGGTAAAACCAAATTTATATGATGCCTTTTTTTTCAGAGGAATTGCAAAATATAGCATGGGTGATTATACCGGAGCAATTGAAGATTTTACAGAAACCATAAATATAAATCCCTTTTTTCCTACAGCTTACCTTTATCGGGGTATTTCAAAAGATGCACTTCATAATTTCAATAGTGCATTAAATGATTTTGACAAAGCTATAAGTATGGATATAAATAACTCATCCTTATATTCAGCACGAAGTTTAACCAAAATCAATATTCAAAATTTTTCATCAGCCATTGAAGATTTAAATAATGCGATTAAACTCAACGCTAAGATTCCTGATTATTATATTTATCGTGCAGTAGCAAAAACAGGTTTAAAGGAGTATGAATCAGCAATTAATGACTGTAATGCTGCTATATCGTTTAATAGGTTTAATACCCGGGCTTTTATTCGGCGTGGTTTAATTTATTTTGAACAAGAAAAATATGAAGAAGCCCTAAAAGATTATAATCATGCGATTAAAATTAATCCTAAAGAAGCTTATTCCTATTATGTACGTGCGCTGCTTAAGTATAAAATGGATGATATTGAAGGAACTTTATCAGACTACAGTAAAGTTATTGAATTAAACAAGTATAATGCACTTGCATATTATAACCGGGCTATGATTTTTGCTCAAATGAATGATTTGACAAAAGCAATTGATGATTTATACCAGGTTTCGAAGATTAATCCAGACCATATTTTAACACATTACAATCGTGGACAAATGCAAATGGAGAGGAAAAAATACAACGAAGCAATTGATGATTTTACAAAGGCCTTAAAAATATATCCTGATTTTGGTGAAGCATACTACACAAGGGCCATGGCTAAGCGTAAAATTGGACAAATTCGTTCTGCTGAAAAAGACTATAATATTGCCATGCAAAAAATAAATGGGCAAAATTCAGATTCTTTAAAATTTGCAATGAATAAAAATAAATATCGAAAAATTATTGAACTGGAAGCTAATTTTAATAATAATTTTATTGGTGATGATAAAATATATAGCGTGTTTTCAGGGATAGATCCCCTACCCGATTTTTTTATTTACTTACATAGCCATAATAAAACACATAAATATAAAAATTATCGTGGTATTGATGAATATTTAAAGAATATTCCAGCACCATTAACATTATGCATTAATGATTCTGATACCATTTCTGATTACAATGTATTGGAAGCTACCCTTGACTCTATTGTGGAAGAGCCGCTTAGAGATGAAATTTATGAGTTTTTGAATGGAATTATTGAATTGGGCAATAAAAACTTCAATTCATCATTAAACGCTTTTTCATTAGCTATTGAACTAAAGCCAAATTTTTCTTTGGCTTATTTTAATAGGGCTTATACCCGCTTAAAAATGATTGATTTTATCAACTCAATAGATCAGGATATGCATATTTCAGTTGATGGGCAAAAAAAACAGCTTAAAACAAAGACTGAACAGACGAATGATTATACTGAAATCTTGGCGGATTATAACAAAGCCCTTGAACTAAACCCTGATTATGCCATAATCTATTATAACAGGGCGAATTTAAAAGTTCGTGCGAAGAACTTTTCCGGAGCATTGTATGACTATAATCGCGCAGTTAAACTTGAACCGGAATTTGCTGAAGCATTTTACAATAAAGCTTTAGTACATATTTATTTAAAAGAGTTTGATTTAGCCTGTTCTGCTTTGAGTAAAGCTGGTGAACTGGGTTTAAAACAAGCCTATGTGGTAATAAAAAGGTATTGTGGGAAGTAATTTTATTTCGAAACGACACTTTGTATTGGCATATAATACCACAATTTAATTTAAATTTCATCAATAATTTTAACCAGACCATTATCTCTAAATTCCATTAAATGACCAGAAACAGTTGAGTTAATACCTTTTATTTCTATTTCTTCTTTTGTTTTTAAATTTACAATGCGAATCCCTACAGATTCACTTTCTCCCTCACCCTCTTCGCCATCAGCAGAATATTCCTGAAAAATAATAAACTTGTGTGTATCACCTGTGAAACTGAGATAGTTTAAATCCAGACCCGCATTGGCCGCAGCACCACCACGGAAATAAAAGTTGTAGCTAAATTGTTCAAATGTATTTGTTAAGTCCTCTGGAAATTGTAATTCAAGCTTGTTCTCAGTACCAAAACGATAAACTATATATTTCTCATCCTGATGCAATATGATATTCATGGTTTTGCCTTTTTCCGTTTTAAACGAGAACAAAATTTTCTCATCGTATTGTTGCAGGGCTGATGGGTTTGTGGGTTCCTTAACCTGTTGTTTAATTCTTGCTCCACTTTTAGACTCAATAAGTGATTCTTCTATGGTAATATCTTGATTAGTAACATTATTTTCGGCTTCTGCTATCAGTTTTACTACTTCTGTTTCTTCACGAACTATGGTGTCAGAAGTATTATCCTTATTGGTCTTATCAGCATTATTACATGTTATTAGCCAAAGCAAAAGGCTAAGTAGAAAAAAAAGATTTTTCATAACAGTTCGTTTAATTATTACTGTTGTTTCGCATGTTGTTTATGTCTTTAGTATTTAATGATTTACAGACACGTACGCCGTTATACACTTCTGACAACTAGGCTTTTAAAACATCCATTTTTATACAAAACGTTCTTTGTGTATCTTTGCG
>JAOZNO010000450.1 GCA_029933755.1 Bacteroidales bacterium
CATTTTGTCAATATAATGCTATGTCGATATAGCAATTTTATTTTTTAACTATTTTGAAGATATTCAGTGTCACCTATCTGACATTATTTAAAAAGATAATTAATATCTTGCAGCCAAATTAGAATAATCTATCAAGTATTTTTCTATTCTAAAAACACATTAATAAATTTCTTATTTCCAAGTTTATAAAACCTAAATTTCAATCATGAGAACATTCATTATTATTCTATTTTCATTACTCTTTATTAATACAAGCAGGGCACAATTAGATGAACCTGTAACATGGACATACAGTGTAAAACAACTACCAAACAACGAAGCTGAGTTAATTTTAGATGCTCAAATTGAACCAGACTGGCATATGTATTCGCAATTTTTCGAAGACGGAGGGCCTGTAAAAATGGCATTCTCATTTGAAGACACAAAAAACTATAAAAGATTAGGGAAGGTTATAGAAGTGAGTACACCAAAAACAGAACATGATGATATTTTTGGTATTGATGTTCAATATTTTGAAACTAAAGCTACGCTTAAACAAAAAATAAAAATTATTAGCACAAAAGATTTTGTTGTAAAAGGTGAGTTTGATTATCAGGTTTGTTATGAAGACAAATGTGTACTTTTCACTCCTGATTTTGAGTTTAACATAAAAGGTGCTGTACCGCAAGAAATCAAAAAAGAAGAAACAACAACTCAAAATATTGAGACACAAACAGTAGAAACCGGCATTTTAGAAACTGAAACAAAGGATACACTTAAAGAACTAGTTGAGTCTGATGATATTCAAATTCATGAAACAAATAAGCTGGATACGCTTGAACATGTTACGCCAGTAACCAATACTGCTGATAATATTTCAATTGAAAATGGTTCTTTATGGTGGTTATTCTGGATATCATTCCTTGCAGGATTATTAGCGATTCTCACACCTTGTGTTTTTCCAATGATACCCATGACGGTTACTTTCTTCATGAAAGGTAGCGAAAATAAAGTAAAAGGTCGCTTTCAAGCATTATTTTATGGTGCATCAATAATTATAATCTACACAGTAATTGGAACTTTGGTAGCCGTTCTATTTGGAGCAAACTTTGCCAACTGGCTAAGTACACACTGGTTGCCAAATGTACTATTCTTTCTTATCTTTATATTTTTTGCTGCTTCCTTTTTAGGAATGTTTGAAATTGTATTACCAAGTTGGATTGTAAATAAAAGTGATGCACAGGCTGATAAAGGTGGTATCTGGGCACCATTTTTTATGGCATTTACCCTTGTTGTTGTATCTTTTTCCTGCACTGGTCCATTAGTTGGTGCTATTCTTGTAAAATCTGCTGGCGGAGCAGTACTTGAACCAATAATTGGCATGTTAGGATTCTCCTTAGCATTTGCATTACCTTTTACCGTATTTGCTTTTTTCCCTTCATGGTTAAGCAGTTTACCAAAATCGGGTGGATGGCTAAATTCAGTAAAAGTAGTATTAGGTTTTATTGAAATTGGCTTAGGTTTAAAATTTTTGAGCATTGCAGATCAGACATACCATTGGGGTATTTTAGATCGTGAAGTTTACCTTGCCGTATGGATTGTTTTAGCAATTCTCATGGGCATGTATTTACTTGGAAAACTTAAATTTTCGCATGATAGTGACCTTCCTTTTATAAGTGTACCAAGGTTTGGTATGGCACTAGTTACTTTCACATTTGCTATTTACTTAATCCCTGGTATGTGGGGGGCACCGCTAAAAGCACTTTCAGGTTATTTACCGCCTCTATCAAGTCATGATTTTAATATGGCGAAAATAATCAGGGACAATGCGGGAGGAATGGATAAACAAACTGAAAAACCAAAATATGGAGAATTTCTTCATTTACCGCACGGCATAAAAGGTTATTTTGACTATGAACAAGCCATTAGGGTTGCTAAAAAAGAAAACAAACCTATTTTCCTTGATTTTACAGGCCATGGTTGTGTAAATTGTCGTGAAATGGAAGCGAATGTCTGGTCTGATCCACGGGTATTAGATATGTTGAAAAATGACTATGTTGTTGTGGCAATGTATGTGGATGACAAAACAAAATTACCAGAAGAAGAATGGGTTACCTCAAGCTTTGATGGAAAAGTAAAGAAAACAGTTGGTAAAAAGTTTGCTGATTATCAAATCACCCGTTTCCAGGTAAATGCACAACCATATTATGTACTACTTGATTCAAAAGGAAACCAAATGGTTCAACCGCGAGCTTATGATTTGAATGTGGAAGCATTTATTGAATTTCTAGAGGATGGTATAATTGAGTTCGATAAAAAACAAGCGAAGACTCAATAAGTCACTCTTTAAACAATATTTCAACTAAAAAAAGCGTAGCTGAACAGCTACGCTTTTTTCACACTTAAATATTGGAGGCAATTAATTCTCATTCATTTTTTCCCTGATTTTAGTTTCAAGTTCTTCAGCTAACTCAGGATTATCTTTTAATAATGCTTTTACACCTTCACGCCCCTGACCTAATTTTGTTTCGCCATAACTAAACCACGAACCACTTTTCTTAATGATCTCATATAGAACACCTAAATCAATAATCTCGCCAGTTTTTGAGATCCCCTCACCATACATTAAATCAAATTCAGCTTTTTTAAATGGTGGTGCTACTTTATTTTTAACAATTTTCACCCGAGTTCGATTACCTTTAATATCTTCACCGTCTTTAATCGCACCAATACGCCTTACATCAACCCTTACTGACGCATAAAACTTTAATGCATTACCACCTGTTGTCGTTTCAGGATTACCAAACATTACACCAATCTTCTCTCTTAATTGATTAATAAAAACAACACAAGTATTTGTCTTGCTGATTGTTGATGTCAATTTCCTTAAAGCTTGTGACATTAAACGTGCCTGTAAGCCCATTCGAGAATCCCCCATTTCACCTTCAATTTCAGCTTTTGGAGTTAAAGCTGCAACCGAGTCAATCACAATAATATCAATAGCTCCAGAGCGTATTAAATGATCTGTAATTTCCAGTGCCTGTTCGCCATTATCCGGTTGTGAAATATATAAATTTTCAACATCTACACCCAAAGCTTCAGCATAAAAGCGGTCAAAAGCATGTTCCGCATCAATAAATGCAGCAATACCACCTTTCTTTTGAGCTTCTGCAATTGCATGAATAGCCAAAGTGGTTTTACCAGATGATTCAGGCCCATAAATTTCAATCACTCTACCTTTTGGATAACCACCAACACCTAAAGCAATATCTATTGAAAGTGAACCTGATTTAATTGTAGGTATATCTTCAATTTCCTCGTCTCCCATTTTCATGATGGCACCTTTCCCAAAATTCTTATCTATTTTGTCAAGTGTAACCTGTAAGGCTTTTAGCTTTTCCTTATTTACATCTTTTTGTTCTTTTTCTTTAGCCATTTTTTTATTTTTGATATTTTATACAATTTTATCTTCTTCTACTCAATTCCCAACTCTTTGTATATTTGATTGGTATGATCTTTTGTTTTTACTTTTCTAATGATTTTTTCAATAATTCCATCTTCATTAATGATGAATGTAGTACGAAAAACACCCATATAAGTTCGACCATACATTTTTTTCTCACCCCAAACACCATACTCCTCTAAAATTTCCTTTTCAGTATCCGGAATAAGTTTAAAAGGAAGATTATTTTTTTCTTTAAAATTATCATGTTTTTTTTCAGTATCAGGGCTCACACCTATCACTTCAAAACCTTTCCCCTTTAAATCATCATAATTATCACGTAAGTTACACGCTTCTACAGTGCAACCGGGGGTACTATCTTTTGGGTAAAAATATAGAATTACCTTTTTCCCTTTTATCTCATTTTTATTAATTCCTGAATGGCTTTTTAAAAAATCAGGAGCTTTATCACCTTCTTTTAAATCAATCATATTTACGTCTTTTTACTGAGAATTGACAAATATAAATATACTTGAAATAATTTATGCACATTTTCTATAACACTTATTAACAAATTCATAACAAAATGCTTTTTTTCAAATTGTTGCATATATTATTCTTTTTTTTTAGTATTTTTGAAAATTATATATTTTTGCTTTACATATTTTATATAATAACTAAAACATAATCAGCTAGACTCTAATTTAAATTTGTACATAATATCTCTTTTAAAAGTTTTTTTTGTAAGTGGAACTTATTTAAAGATTTGCAGAAGTTAGCAGTAGACAGTCTACAGTATGCAATAGT
>JAOZNO010000451.1:0-1257 GCA_029933755.1 Bacteroidales bacterium
TCACCTCTTATTCCGAAAGAGTTCGTAGAATACACTCCCGAATCTAATTCGATTAGAGTTTCCTCTACATCAAAATTATCTGAAATAACAATATTTGCACCTGAGACAGGAATATACTTGGGATTATAAACAGGGGAAGCTTTTGTTAATTTTATAATATAAGGGCCTGGCTCATTTGTTATAGCACCTTCCACAGATAATAAATCGTTATATTCATCAATTTGCGGATTATATTTTTCAATACAAGCTTCAAAAAGAAAAAAAGGAATAATGTATAATAAAGTTCTAATTTGCATAATTGCCTAATTTAAAGCTATAAGTTAGCGATAGTATTGGAGCTCCAAAAATTGATAATTTATATCCTGTCATTATACCTTCTTCTGATTTAAAATAGACAGAGTATGCGTTTTTTCTGCCAGTAAGGTTATAAACAGAAAATATCCATGTGCCATGTGCTAGTTTTTTTGAAGCTAAATTACCTTCTAACTTTAAAGATAAATCAACTCTAAAATAATCAGGAACCCTGTACTCATTTCGTTTAGAATAAAGAGGCAGTTCTATACTATTCACATAAAAAACTCCCACAGGATAAGTAATAGGTCTCCCTGTAGAATAAACTACATTTGAAGAAATAGCAAGCCTTCTAAGAAATTTATAATTAGTAACCAGGTTAAAAGAATGTGGTTTGTCATAATTTGATGGATAGGTCTCACCATTATTGATTCTGTTTTCAGGTTCCTGAGAATCAATAGTTACCAGTGCACGTGAATAAGTATAATTAACCCAGCCATTAAATTTACCAATTGGTTTCTTCAACATAAACTCAACTCCATAGGCTTTTAATTCTCCTTGCAAAATATCAATTTCAGGATTTTTATTTAAAATTAAATTTGCCCCATTTTTATATTCTACTAAATTATCAACTGTTTTAAAGTAAGTTTCTATTGAAATATTATACTTCCCATCATAAGAACTGTGATAAATTCCCAATGAATACTGATTACCTGACATAGGTTCTATATTGCTATCAACAAGTTTCCACTTATCAGTAGGTGAAATAGCAATGGTATTGGTAAGCATAAAGAGATATTGATTTAGTTGATTATAGCTTAGTTTTACAGACAAGTTATTGTTTATTAGATATCTTGCGGCAAGTCTTAAATTAGGGGCGCCATAAGATTTAATAATCTGATTATTTGAATAACTTATGGTATCAATAACACTTTCAATTGTTTTGGGTTTGTTATCAGGATATAC
>JAOZNO010000451.1:1267-4227 GCA_029933755.1 Bacteroidales bacterium
GATTAATGAAATTTTTGGTGATAATATCCATTCATCTGACACGAAAACTCCAGTTTCTATGGCCTTTTCCCTTCCTAAATATACCGGCATCACTAATGATTGATCACTCAAGGGTAAAAACTCACCATTATCTAACAGGTAAAGTGAAGAGTTAATTCCAGCAGTAATTGTATGATTTACATTTGGTCTAATAGTAAAGCTGGTTTTCACTTCAGAATGTTGAAGCTTAAAATTATCTTTATATGACGAAATTTCTGTCTCCGAGTTTTCTTCATCAAAACCATATTGACTATATATAAGCGAAACCTGTAATTTAGATTTCTCATTAAACCGATGATTCCACGATGATGATATTCCATTATTTGTATATCGATACTTGTTAGTACCCATTAAATCAATACCATCATAGCTATAATATGAAAAGAAATTTAGTTGGTTTTTTTCATTCAAGCCAAATGAAAAATTAGTAACGACATCAGCAAATTGAGCTTTACTATTTCTTATATTAGGATCTTCTATTTGTTTTAAAAGCCAATCAGAATAGGTTGACCTAAGCCCAATCATAAAACTGCTTTCTTTCTTTTTAATAGGCCCTTCTACCAAAAGCCTTGCTGTTACAGGACTTATTCCACCAGTGACTGTTAACTTTTCCTTATTCCCTTGTTTGATGTCAATATCAAAAATAGAAGCTAATCTGCCTCCAAAATTAACAGGAATATTACTTTTATAAAGAGAAAAATCTTTAATTGCATCTGAATTAAACGCAGAAAAAAAACCAAAAAAATGTGAAGGGTTGTAAACAGGAACGTCGTTGATTATAAATAAATTCTGATCAGTTGGACTACCTCGTACATTAAAGCCCGAACTTCCTTCACCAATAGACTGCACACCGGGAAGCAATAAACTTACTTTAAGAATGTCTCTTTCACCAAGCACTAATGGAATTTCTTCAAGCTCTTTAGCCTCTAACTTCTGAACTCCCATTTGAGTACCCGTTACGATATGTTCTTTTTTTGAAATGATAAGGACTTCATCAAGGGCAACTAATTTCAGTTCTAATGCTAAATCCAGTCTACCATCTGACAAGACATTAATTTTGATTTTTTCTTCTTTACTTTCAAGACTACTTACAATTAGTATATATTTACCTTTTTTAATATTTAAGGTATAAAACCCTGATCCATCAGTTACTACTGCCTTAGCTATTTCTTTTATTTGTACTATTCCACCAACAACAGGCGAGCCATCATTTTTATTTTTCACATAACCAGATACCCTTGCTGTTGTTTTATTACTATTTCCTTTCTTCCCAACAACTACCTGCTTAACTACAAAAACATTATCAGTCTTTAAATACTTATCTGTATGATGATTATCATTTTCATCCGTATTATTTAAATACTCATTTACCTGTTGTTTCTTTATGTAGACATTAGTTAATGTAGTTTGAATCTTTAATTTTGTAATAAAAACATTCCCATCTTTATCAATTGCTGCCGTATACCTTTGTGACTTAAGAATTTCATTAATTTTATCTATAAATATCATTTCCTTTTCAGGAATTAACACTTTAAAATCAGGCAAACTATCTGCTTGAAAATAAAATCGAAGCGGATAGTTTTTTTCAATTTTGTCTACAAAATCTATCCACGATAGTTTATTATAATTTTTATTCAATAATATATCTGTAGTTTGACCAGCTACTTTTAGTGTTAAAAATAACATCAAACTAACAATAATTGAACGATTAATTATTTTATTTTGATTTAGCTTCACAAAAGATCATTAGTTTATATAACTCTTCATTACTGGCATCTTTATACTTTATTCCATTTCTACTTATAAATTTTTTAATATCTTTTCGATAAGGTTCATAAAACCTCAAAAACAACTTTTTCGAACTCACATTTATTAATGTTGCCTGATTATATATAAAATATTCGTATTTATTAGATGAAAAACTTCCATTCGGATTCAAATCATTGTATATGGTTATGATACTTTTTTTATGTTGCTTAAGTAATAAGCTTTTACCCACAAATACTTTTTCAAAATACCCATATTGTTCTGTGCTTCCCTTTTGCTCGTTTAGTTTAATAAAACAGTTATATCCCAAATAGAAAGAATCAACCAATGAGGAATTTAATATCACATGTACTCCCTGACCATTATTCAGAACTAACTCATTTAAATTAATGTCATATTCGATTTTAATGTTAGAATAAAGCTGCCCTGTAATATACAGTTTAGCTTCTATGGATTTATCCCATTCAAAATAAGGACTTCCATTAACTTTTATATTTAGAGGTAGATATTTTTCTCCATTGATTAAAAAGTCATCCAAGCCGTATTTCTTTTCTGTAAATTTAATAATATCATCTTTTGTGAAGATTTCTGTATCAGCGTTTTCTTGTCCCTCTGCATATATTATTCCTGTAACAAAAAGAAATAGCAAGAGAAGAAGTCTTCTAAAGTATTGCATAATTATTTTAGTTAAACATTTGTTCAATCAAACGAATATAAAGTTAAATATTTACTATACAAACATTATTGTAGATGAGTAATATCGGATCATGTTGAAAATCAAAAAAAGCTCATCCGTCAATTGACAAATGAGCTTTTATAAGAGTACCCGGGGCCGGGATCGAACCGGCACGACCGCAATGGTCACTGGATTTTAAGTCCAGCGCGTCTACCAATTCCGCCACCTGGGCATCCATAAATAATCTATAAAAACTTAAACTTCTTCGTTACTCAAAATTTTTAAAACAATCATTTACAAAAGTAAACTCATGTTTATAAAATTTTTAAAGCCTCGAATTTTAAATTTTTAAAGAACATTTTAATTTTACACTTATTTAAAAAGCATAAAAAAAGAGCGAGAAACGGGACTCGGACCCGCGACCCCGACCTTGGCAAGGTCGTGCTCTACCAACTGAGCTATTCTCGCTTTTTGTTTT
>JAOZNO010000452.1 GCA_029933755.1 Bacteroidales bacterium
TACCATCTTTCACCGTAAACATTTTGTTTTAGGGTGCAATTCAAAAAAGTTTAAAATTTATTCTTAAAAAGCTTGGAATTACAATACATATATTAGTGGAGACATCA
Organism: Bacteroidales bacterium; assembly: GCA_029933755.1. Classification (GTDB taxonomy): domain Bacteria; phylum Bacteroidota; class Bacteroidia; order Bacteroidales; family NBLH01; genus NBLH01. The sequence continues at coordinate 108 of JAOZNO010000452.1, forward strand.
CAACTCCCTAACTCAAAATAATTCAAATTAAACACCATGCAAAGAATAAAATTATCAGATACGCTTGAAATATCAAGAATAGTTCATGGAATGTGGAGATTGTCGGAATGGAATATGTCAAGTTCTGAAATTCTGAACTTTGTTGAACAATCTATTGAACTAGGAGTTACAACTTTTGATCATGCTGATATTTATGGCAATTATACCTGTGAAAAATTGTTTGGTAAAATATTTAGTAAAAAACCTGCCTTACGTAAAGAAATTGAACTAATTACCAAATGCGGTATAAAACTGATTTCTGATAAATTTCCTGATACCAAACTAAATCACTACGATACAAGCTATAATCATATTATAAAAAGTGTAAATCAATCACTTAAAAATTTAAAAACAGATTATATTGATTTGCTTTTGATACATCGTCCGGATCCACTTATGAACCCTATGAAAGTTGTTAAAGCATTTAATCAGCTTTTTAAAGAAGGTAAAGTACTTAATTTGGGTGTTTCTAACTTTAATCCTGCTCAGTTTGAAATGCTAAATCACCATTTTGATGGAAAATTAGTTACCAACCAGCTGGAAATTTCACCTTATTGTCTGGAACATTTTACGAATAATAACATTGACTTTTGTCTTAAAGAAAAAGTTAAACCTATGGCTTGGTCTCCTCTAGCAGGTGGTATGTTGATGAATCCCGGAGATGAAAAAAGTAAAAGAATAAAAGTGAAATTAGAGCAGATATCAAAAGAAATAGGATTAGATCGTATTGATAAATTAATTTATGCGTGGATATTAAAACATCCGGCCGATATAGCACCAATAATTGGGTCGGGAAAAATTGAACGCTTAAAATCTGCGACCCAGGCATTTGAAATAAAATTAACAACTGAACAATGGTTTGAAATTTTTGTTGCCTCGCAAGGATATCCTGTTCCTTAGCAATCTTTTTATATTTAGAGCTAAGTGTTAAAAAAGTGGCTGTAGTGTGAATCAAGTACCTTAATACATAGTAAAACCAAGCAACAAATATAAAGCTGCAGATATACCACCGATTAGTAATGCATAGGGTAGTTGTGTTTTTACATGGTCAATATGGTCTGATGCAGAAGCCATGGATGAAATAATCGTTGTATCAGAAATTGGTGAACAATGATCGCCAAAAACTCCACCACCAATAGTTGCTGCAACAACCACATATATATTTGCATCATGTGCATTTGACATTGGTATTGCAATAGCCATCATTATGGCAAATGTTCCCCACGAAGTACCCGTTGAAAATGCAATAAACGAGCTAATTATAAATAAAATAAAAGGTAATAATTGTGGAGATAACCATGCCTTTGTTTGGGTGGCAATGTATATTCCCGTTCCTAATTTATTACTTACATCGCTTAGTGCAAAGGCAAGCATCATTAATAGAGCCAGTGGCATTAATTCACTAATACCTTTTAGAACTAACTCAATCATTTTTCCTGTTCTCATTATTTTTTGGCTCCGGTAAAGTACCATTGCAACTAATAAAGAGCTAACAACTGAGAATAAAACTGCGGATGAGCCTGATCCTGCTCCAATAGCTCTTGTAGCATGATTAATAAAACCACTTGAATCTTTAATCGAATCCCAGCCTGTGTATGATAAAAAAACGGGCATCATTATTACCATTGTGAGTAAAGGGATGTACATGTTATAAGCTCTTAATTTAATTCCTTCTTTTGCTTTAACTGATGTTATGCTGTCAGAAACTAAAGGGCGGGCATTCTTGTTGAATAATTTTCCGGTTTCAGCTGTTCGCTTTTCAGCTTTAGCCATAGAACCAAAATCTCTTTTTGAAACGATAATAACGAAAACTAAAATAATCGTTAAAATAGGATAAAAATTATAGACAATTGATGAAGCTAGAACGGACATAGGGTTTTCAACCCCCTGGGTTAGTAAAAGTCCCATAATAAAAGCACCCCAGGCATTAAACGGAATTAAAATTGACGATGGAGCAGAGCTGGAATCTGCAATATATGCTAATTTTTCCCTGGGAATTTTTAATTTATCAAACAATGGTCTGTATAAAGTACCAACTGTTAGTGAACTTATACTTGTTTCAACAAAAAGTAAAACACCAGTTATCAATGCCAGTAGCTGAACAAGTACCCTGCTTTTAATATTTCCTTTACTTTCAATGTGGTTTATTAGTTTACTGATACTCTTCATAAACCCTTCAACACCACCCGAATATTGTATAAATAAAAGTAATGCACCAACTAATGCACTAAACATTATTGTTTTAGTATTACCAGGAGATTTAAAGACACTTACGAAGCCTTCAATAGTCGCAATGGTTCCGTCAATTACATTCCAATCGTTAATAATAAGCCAGGCAAACCATGTTCCAAATACCAAAGCGCTGTATACTTGTTTTGTTCTTAATGCAAGTATAATTGCTACTAATGGTGGAATAATTGAAAGGAATCCGTAATCTGTCATAATAATATAAGTTTTTAATCTGTTTAAAAAAGGATAGAAGTTTGAAGACAGAAGACCGAAGTTTGCTCACTTCTGACTACATTATTCCTTTGATTGCCAAAGGCTTGCCCATATGCGTTGCCAGTTTCTAGCACTGACCATATATTTAAAATAATAGGATAATAATAATTAACCCACTAGTGTCAAGTCAAGTGTAATGTGACGGTAAATCGGCTTAACTTTTTAGCGGTTTAGAACCGCTTAAAAGTTTTTCCTGCGACATTTTAGCTTTGACATAACACTAGGAATCGTTAATTTCAAAGTACTGTCTTTTCCATAAGTTTTAATGTCTTTTTGCTTGCATTAAACTTAGCCAGAATACCAGTTGGAATTGTCATTTTTGTATTAACATGACCAAATGGAAAGCCATAAACTATTGGAATGTTTAATGGTTTTAATATTTGTGTGAGTATTTCTTTTAATGAAAACGTAGGTTCATCATTCACATCACAATCACTAAAAATTCCTAAAACTATGCCTGATGCCTTTTTTAGATTTGTGGCTTGCAAAAGCTGTGTTAACATACGATCAACTTTGTAGGTTTTTTCACCAACCTCTTCAAGATAGACAAGCTTATTTTCAAAGTCAGTTTCAAACTTGCTTCCTATCATCGAAACGATTACACTCATATTGCCTCCAATAAGCTCTCCTTCTGCTTTTCCTTCTGTTATTGTATAAAAATCAAATTCAGGATTATCATCAGAGTCTTTTTCTCTCTGGTATGGATATTTGTAATGTTTTTTTGGATTGACAAGAATATCATCAAATGATTCAGTTGTATAATGATTAAATGAGGATATACCTACAGGCCCATGGAAAGTTACCAGGCCACTTTTTTCATAAATTGAAGACAAAAATGCAGTAATATCACTGTAACCAATTAAAATTTTAGGATTTGCTGCAATTTGTTTAAAATCAAGCAAGTCAAGAATTCGAATAGCACCATATCCACCCCTTGCACACAAAATGCAATCAACATCTTTGTTTGTAAACATATGCATTAATTCATTGGCTCGTTCCTGATCAGTTCCTGCCAAATAACCATATTCCGAAAGTATTGATGGTTCATAATAGGCTTTAAAACCCAGTTTTTCAACATTCTCAATTGTACTTTTTAATTGTTTTTTTGTAATTACTCCTGCCGGGGTAACCAAACCAATAAGATCTCCTTTTTTTAGCCGTTTGGGTATAATTTTCTCAGGGCTTATTTTTTCTGAATTAATTTGTGAAAATGAATTAACTGTTGGAAATAATGTAAAACCGGCAAATATTCCCATGCTTTTTATAAACGTTTTTCTACTGAGCATTTTTTGCATTTTTATGAAACGGTTGACTACTCATTGTTTATCCGCAGATTATCTCAGATTAACACAGATTTAAGTTTAGGGTTTATCAGAGTTCATTTGCGACATCTGTGGACTATTCTTTAAACTTTTACCCACAATAGTTTACACTATAGCCAATATTTATGATATATAAATAAATTATAAAAGGCTGCCTAAACAGGCAGCCTTTGAAACGTTAAATAATATTAGTTCTTATTGATTCCATGTAACAGCTTTGGCCATTCCATAGT
>JAOZNO010000453.1 GCA_029933755.1 Bacteroidales bacterium
ATTAAAAAAATAATTAAAATTATTTTAACAGAAAAAAAAGCTACGCTTGTTTTAGAATCTGTGCCAATTAATACCAGGGTAGTAGCAGTAATAATTATCACTTTTTTTCATGCGTTTGTCCTGTTAACTCACCCTATTTCTAATCATAAACCTTAATGGCTCTGGTTTAATATAGAAGACATAATGAAAGCTAAACACAATGTATAAATTAACAGGCAATTTTTTAACGGAAAACGACAACTGTCATATTAATAACGTAATAGCATAAAATATTGACACTAATATTTGGTCATTAATCGTCATTCGCCAATAATTATTTTTGCAACACTATAATGACAATCAATGACAACTAAATGACAGAACATTCAAAATATAATTGCATCAAAAACCTTTATAGAATCGACACTATAGAGTTTTCGTTCAAAGACTAACCCCAATTTATTCCCATAATATCTTGTGTGTACTTTTTACGTATAAAAAGACTTAAACATCTTGATAGCTTTTTATAGACGTTATTTAGAACCCCTATAAATTATATTTTTAATTTGATATTTTTTGTCAGAATCGGTCATTATAAGTATTTTGCATGACAATTAATTTTCATATGAATATAATATTTGTTTTAATAGGGCTAAGCCTGTTTGTTGCGATAATTTTCCTTGCAATCTTTTTTTGGAATGTAAAAAGTGGGCAATATGATGATGACTATACACCATCAGTAAGAATGCTTTTTGATGATAATAATGAATCTGAAATTGAAGAAGATAAAAATCAATGATCTTTACCGGGTAATAATAAATCTTTAAATGAGTATTATTTAGCTTTAGGTAAAATATTAGTAAACCTTTAATAACCAATTAACTTTTTATTTATGGAACAAGAAAAATTCTATTATGACAACCAGATTGTTAAATTGTTTGCTTTAGCAACAATTATATGGGGAATCATAGGCATGTTGGTGGGCTTAACAATTGCAATGCAATTAGCCTGGCCCATTTTCAATTTTGATTGGCAATACACTACATTTGGACGATTGCGCCCCTTGCATACCAATGCACTTATATTTGCTTTCGTTGGTAATGCCTTTTTCACAGGTGCATATTACTCAATGCAGCGCCTATTAAAAGCAAGAATGTATAGTGACATATTAAGCAAAATACATTTTTGGGGCTGGCAATTAATTATTGTTTTAGCAACAATCACTTTTGTATTAGGAATTACAGTAAGTAAAGAATATGCAGAATTAGAGTGGCCTATTGATATATTAATTACTATTATATGGGTAGTTTTTGGTGCGAACATGATTGGAACCATGATTAAACGAAGGGAACAACATATTTACGTGGCAATTTGGTTCTATCTTGCCAGTTTTATTGCGGTTGCCATTCTACATATAGGTAATTCAATTGAAATTCCGGTAAGCCTAATAAAAAGTTATCCGGTTTATGCTGGTGTTCAGGATGCCGTAGTACAATGGTGGTATGGGCATAATGCTGTTGCATTTTTCCTGACTACTCCTTTCCTGGGATTAATGTATTATTTTATGCCGAAAGCGGCTAACCGTCCGGTATACTCCTATAAACTTTCTATTTTACACTTTTGGGCATTGATATTCATTTATATGTGGGCAGGTCCACACCATTTATTATATCAGGCTATACCTGAGTGGGCACAAGCACTTAGTGTGACTTTCTCTATTATGCTGATTGCACCATCCTGGGGTGGTATGATAAACGGTTTATTAACACTACGTGGAGCATGGGATAAAGTTCGCGATAGTGCAACCCTTAAATTTATGGTGGTAGCTGTAACCGCCTATGGTATGGTTACCTTTGAAGGCCCAATGCTTGCATTAAAAAATGTAAATGCATTAAGCCACTTTACAGATTGGACTATAGCACACGTTCATATTGGCGGAATGGGATGGAATGGATTTTTAACTTTTGGTATGCTTTATTGGCTATTTCCACGACTATTCAGAACAAAATTATTTTCAGAAAAATTAGCAAATGCGCATTTTTGGATTGCAACATTAGGTATGCTATTATACTCTGTACCTCTATATTGGGCAGCCTTTACACAAACCTTAATGTGGAAAGAGTTTACTACAGATGGTTTACTGGCTTATCCTAATTTCCTTGAAACAGTTACGCAAATACTTCCGATGTATGTTACCAGAGTATGGGGTGGCACATTATTCCTTACCGGAGCCCTTATGATGGCATACAACCTTTTCAAAACAATGACAGCAGGTTCAATGATTGCAAATGAAGAAGCTTCAGCACCAGCACTGGTAGTATTACAAAAAGCAAAAATGAAAGAAGAAAGTGGTCACCGTTGGTTAGAGAGAAAACCAATACGATTTACCGTTTGGGTTTTAATTGCCGTATTTGTTGGAGGAGCAGTTGAAATCATACCGATAATAGCTGTAAAATCAAATATCCCAACCATTGAAAGTGTAAAACCATACACACCTCTTGAACTGGAAGGTCGCGACATTTACGTTCGCGAAGGATGCTATACTTGTCACTCTCAGATGGTTAGACCTTTCCGTAGCGAAACAGAACGTTATGGCGAATACTCAAAAGAAGGTGAATTTGTTTATGACCATCCATTCCAATGGGGATCAAAAAGAACAGGACCAGATTTAGCACGCGCAGGTGTTCGTGGCGGGCCAATGTTTAAATCAGTTTCGTGGCATTATAACCATTTTATGGATCCGGAATCTATGAGCCCCGGTACAATTATGCCAAAATACCTTTGGTTTGCTAAACAAACACTTGATGTTTCAGATTTAGAAAGGAAAATTGAGGTAATGCAAATATTAGGTGTTCCATACCCTGAAGGCTATGCAAGCATAGCTCTTAAGGATTTGATAAAGCAAGCTGAAGGGATTTCTGCTGAACTAAAAGAAGCAGGTATTGATTTGGCTGCTGACAAAGAAATGATTGCAGTTATTGCCTATTTACACAAACTGGGCAAAGACATTTCTTCAGCAGAAGTAACACAAAATATAGACAAATAATTTAGATTGGGAGAGCATTTATGTGCTTTCCCAATTAACTTACAATTATTATTATGAAATTGGCCACTAATTATGTAGATCAGATTACCGGTTTAGATATCGTTTCGTCCGGCGTTTTAGTACTATTGTTCATCCTGTTTTTATGGATAATCTATAGAATATATCGTACAAGTAAAAACGACTCTGATCGTTGGGGTAATTTACCGCTGGAAATGGAAGGCGACGCAGTGAATACAAATTTTAAAGAATAGACTTGAAAAAATTTAAAATATATACACATGGATAATAATGAAGAAAAAATGGAATTTAATGAGCAATACGATCAGAATTTGCTCGATCATGAGTATGATGGCATAAAGGAGTTGGATAATCCACCACCTTTTTGGTTATTGTCTTTATTTTACATAACTGTAATATTTTCCGTAATTTATGGTGCATATTATTTTTGGTTAGGCATGGGTGATTTGCAAGCTGCTGAATACGAAAAAGAAGTTGCTGCAGCACAAATAAACCAACAAAACAATTCTCAAGTAAATGCTATTGACGAAAACAGCATTACTATTTTTACTGATGAGGAGAACTTAAAGGTAGGAGCTGAGCTTTTTGCCACAAAAACCTGTGTTACATGCCATGGTACAAATGGAGAAGGCAATGCTATTGGTCCAAACATGGCTGATGAATTCTGGATTAATGGGAACACACCAAATAAACTATTCCAGATAATTAAAAACGGTGTACCAACAAAGGGTATGACACCTTTTAAAAGCCAGTTAACACCAACACAAATGGTTCAGGTACTAAGCTATATTTTGATAAAAATACAAGGCTCAAACCCAGCTAATGCAAGAGATCCGCAAGGTGACAAATTAGGCTTTTATGGTGCTCAAACTGAAACAGCAGAAACAGACTCTACAACAACAGAAATACCTGTAGAAAAAACAGAAACAACTGAATAATTAGTTTTTAATGATTACTTTAAAAAGGAAGGCGAAAGTCTTCCTTTTTTATTTTTATTAGAATTAGTTAGTCAGAGTTTCACTCTGAGTGAAGCCCTGACTATTAAAACAAGAAAAGTAAAATCTTATAATTTAACACCAATAGTGCGTTAATCATTAACCCCAAACATATCCTCGTTCGGCTTAGGCTCTGCCTAAGTCGAATTATCTTAACAGGCTTT